>NZ_JAXRUU010000067.1:0-16438 GCF_034497445.1 Halorubrum sp. AD140 | reverse complement strand
GTCCTCCGCGCCCGTCGTGCCCCCCGCCTCTCCCGTGTCCTCCGCGCCCGTCGTGCCCCCCGCCTCTCCCGCGTCCTCACCGCCCGCCGAACCGTCGACGCCGAGGACGACCTCGTCGCCGTCGCGGTTGAGGACGGCGAGGCCGACGACGTCGCGGTAGAACGCGGCCGTCTCGTCCGCGTCGGCGACGCGGAGCGCGGCGCGGCCGATCCGCGTCCCGTCGGGGAGGGTGTCGGTGGGGAGGCCATCGGCAGGGGGAGCGTCGGTCATGTCGCCCTACAGGAGCGCTCGCGCGTTCAATGCGTCGGTCCCTCCCGATCGTCCGTTAGAGTCAAACGGGGGCGCGACGCAGTGTCCGGTATGAGCGTCGAACAGGAGGAGCGGACCATCCGGTGTCTGGTCGCCAAGGTCGGACTCGACGGCCACGACCGAGGCGCACACGTGATCGCGCGGGCGTTCCGCGACGCCGGCTTCGAGGTCGTCTACTCCGGGCTCCACCGTGCGCCCGAGGACATCGTGCAGGCGGCGGTTCAGGAGGACGTCGACGTGCTCGGCATCTCGATCCTCTCGGGCGCCCACAACACCCTCGTGCCGAAGGTGATCGAGGGGCTCAAGGAGTACGACGCGTTCGAGGACACCCTGATTCTCGTGGGCGGGATCATCCCCGACGACGACGAGAGGGAGCTCAAGGAGCTCGGCGTCGCCGAGGTGTTCGGCCCCGGCACGCCGATGGAGGAGACGATCGAGTTCATCCGGGACAACGTGCCGGAGCGGGCGTAGATGGGCGGGCCGGAACGCGACGGGTCGGCGACGCCGCGGACACCGGAGCTGAGCGACCGCGACGCCGAGCTCGTCGAGGAGCTGCTCGCCGGGAGCCACCGGGCGCTCGCCCGCGTCATCACGCGGATCGAGGACCGCGCGGCGGGCCACCGGGCGATCGTCTCCGCGCTCCACGACCGCACGGGCGGCGCGGACGTGATCGGGATCACGGGCTCGCCCGGCGCCGGGAAGTCGACGCTCGTCGACAAGCTGGCGGCCGCCTACCGCGAGCGGGGGGACACCGTCGGCGTCGTCGCGGTCGACCCCTCCTCGCCGTACACCGGCGGCGCCGTGCTCGGCGACCGCATCAGGATGGGGTCGAACGTCGGCGACATGGACGTGTTCTTCCGGTCGATGAGCGCGCGCGGCCAGCTCGGCGGGCTGTCGATGGCGACCGCGGACGCCGTGAAGGCGCTCGACGCCTTCGGGAAGGACGTCGTGATAATCGAGACCGTCGGCGCCGGACAGAACGAGGTCGACGTGGTGCGAACCGCCGACACGGTCGCGGTGCTCGTCCAGCCCGGCTCCGGCGACGACGTGCAGACCCTGAAGGCCGGCATCCTGGAGATCGGCGACGTGTTCGTCGTCAACAAGGCCGACATGGACGGCGCGGAGCGCACCCTCGCCGAGTTAGAGGAGATGGTCCACCGTCGCGAGGGGCCGACGAAGGGGCTCGACGCGGGCCACCACGGGTTCGACGCGCCGGATCACCCGGAGGATCCGGATGAATCGGACCCCCGAGAGTGGACACCCGAAGTGCTCCGGACGGTGGCGAGCACGGGCGAAGGCGTCGAAGAGCTCATCGAGACGTTCGACGCCCACGCGGCGCACCTCCGGGAGTCGGGCGAGATCGAGACGACGAAGCGGCGGCGCTACGCCGAGGAGATCCGGACCCTCGTGCGCTCGGACGTGGGCGCGCTCGCGGCCGACGAGATCGAGCGCCGCGGCGGGATCGACCGGCTCGCCGAAGCGGTCCGGCGGCGCGAGACGGACCCGTACAGCGTCGCCGCCGAAGTCGTCGCGCCGATCGTCGACTGCGTGGAGACGGACCGGGAGTGACGGCCCGAGCGTCGACGGACTCGCCGGGCCACGAGGTATAAGTCGCCCGCGAACCAACAGGTTTCCATGAAGCTCAGGAACCTCGTCGGGACTGCCCTCCTCGGCGTCGGCGCGCTCGCCGCTCTCAACACCGGACTCCGGTACGAAGGCGAGCTGGAGCCGCCGCTCGACGGCGACGACGGCGTCTTCCACTGGCGCGGGATGGACGTCGCGTACGTCGAGGCCGGCGACCCCGACGACCCCGACCTCGTCCTGCTCCACGGCGTCAACGCCGCCGGCTCCGCCGGCGAGTGGCGCGCGGTGTTCGACGACCTGGCGGCCGACTACCACGTCGTCGCGCCCGACCTCCCGGGGTACGGCCGCTCCGACCGACCGCCGCTGCGGTACTCGGCCGCGCTGTACGAGGACTTCGTTCGCGACTTCCTCGCCGAGTTCGACGAGCCGGCCGTCGTGGCCTCGTCGCTGTCGGCGGCGTACGCGGCCGCGGCCGCCGGCGACGCGGGCGTCGACGTGAGCGGCTTCGTCGCCGTCTGTCCGACGAGCGTCGCGGGACCGAGCCCGCCGAAGTCTTGGCTCCGCGAGCTGATCCGGTCGCCGCTCGTCGGGGACGGGCTGTTCAACGTCATCGCCTCGAAGCCGTCGATCCGGTACTTCAACGCCGACCACGGCTACGACGACCCGACCGCCCCGAGCGAGGAGTGGATCGACTACGAGTGGCGGACGACGCACGTCGAGAACGCCCGGTTCGCGCCGGCCTCCTTCGTCTCCGGCTACCTCAACAGCGACGTCGACCTGGCGGCCGCGCTCGCCGACCTCGACGTGCCGCCGACGCTCGTCTGGGGGCGCGAGGCGGAGGTGAGCCCCCTCTCCGACGGGCGCGATCTCGCCGACGCCTCCGGCTCCCGCCTCGTCGTCTTCGACCGCGCGCGGCTGCTCCCGCACGTCGAGCATCCGGAGCGGTTCGTCGAGACGGTCCGAGAGAGCCTCGTCGCCGGCGCGACCGCCTGAGACGGCGCCGCGGTCGGCGTCGCCGAACCGTCGGTCCGCGCCTCACCCGTCTCGCCGGACGTACAGCGTCTTCTCGCAGACCGCGTGGACGACCCCCGCCTCGTCGACGAGCGAGACGAGGTACCGCCGGTCCGTCGACTCGCCGGGGCCGAGCGCGTCGCGGATCGCCTCGGTCTCGGCGACGGGGAGCTCGAACTCGGCGTACAGCGCGTCGCGGCCGGGCTCGACGAACTCGATCGCGGCCGACTTGTCCCAGACGGTGAAGCCGTCCCCGAGGACCCGCCGGAGCATCGTCATGTACACCGGGTCGATCGCGCCGTAGAGGCTCCCGCCGAAGATGGTCCCCACCGCGTTGCGGGTGCGCCAGTTGAAGGGGACCCTGATCCGCACGAACCGCCAGTCGGCGCCGATGTGGTCGACGCGCGCGCCGGTCCCGCGGTACGCCGGCAGGAGGTTGAAGCCGTGCCGCCACAGGCGCGTTCGGAGGCTCTCCGCCGGCGGATCCTCGCGGAGGGGGCGGGGATCGGGGTCGCGGTCGACGCCGGTCGGCGAGTCGGTCACGTCTCGGAGGCGCCGCGCCGACGACAAACGCGTGTCGGAACCGGCGACAACGCGCCGGGGGTTGTCGGTGTCGTGTCGGACGCGTATCTATATAGACCGCGGTGGCGCGTGCCGACGAGCGCCCGCAGGGCGCGAGGCGCACGCGCGAGGGAGTCAGTCGCCGGAGCGAAGCGGAGGCGACTGACGAGGTTGGGGAGGCGTGAGGCTGCGGTGCGGTTGCGGGCGGGTGGGACTCAAAGGGGCAGTCGTGATTCCCGCGAGCAGCGCGAGCGGGAAGACGAGAGACGGAGTCTCTCGGAAGGACGAAGCCTGACGACGCAAGCACCGCAGAGAGCGAACAGCGAGGGACCGAAGGTCCCTCTGGCAGCCGGCGCTACGCGCCGGCGACGAAGTGAGCGACCGAGGAGCGCAGCGAGTCACGCGAGTCCTCGCGGCTGGGGCTTTGGAGGTGTTCACCGTCGATCCAGCCTCACTCATTTATAAGGGAGCGGCTGGAACTTTGGAGGCGTTTACCGCCGATGTGGGCGAATTCGGTCACACGAACGCACTCACCTCATCTTGGCCCGAAACGGGTATCCGCGCGCGTCCGCAACCCGACACCGATGGAGTGCGACAAGTGCGGGGCCGACGCCGTCCACCACGCCGCCTACTCCGGGGCGCACCTGTGCGGCGAGCACCTCCGCCGGTCGGTCGAGAAGCGCGTGAAACGCCGGGTCCGCGAGGACGGCCTGCTCGACCCGGACGCGACGCCCGAGGAGCCCGACCGCTGGGTGATCGGCCTCTCGGGCGGGAAGGACAGCGTCGCGCTGACCCGGATTCTGGACGACGTGTTCGGCGAGGACCCCCGCGTCGAGATGCTCGCCCTGACGATCCACGAGGGGATCGAGGGGTACCGCGACGAGAGCCTCGACGCCTGCGTCGAGCTGGCCGAGGACCTCTCGCTCCGCCACGAGGTGGTCTCCTACGAGGAGGAGTTCGACGTTCGGATGGACGACGTCGTCGAGGACGACCCCGAGAACATGGCCGCCTGCGCGTACTGCGGCGTGTTCCGCCGCGACCTCCTGGAGACGTACGCCGCCGAGTTCGGCGCCGACAAGCTGCTCACCGGCCACAACCTCGACGACGAGGCCCAGACGGCGATGATGAACTTCCTCGAGGGCGACGTCCGACAGGTGGCGAAGCACTTCGACGCCTCGCTCGGCCCCTTCGACGAGCGCGAGGGGACGGACGCGTTCGTCCCGCGCGCCAAGCCCCTCCGCGACGTCCCCGAGAAGGAGGTCGCGCTGTACTGTCACGTCCGCGACCTCCCGACCCACATGGCCGAGTGCCCTCACTCCTCGGAGGCGTACCGCGGCGAGATCCAGTCGACGATCCACGAGCTGGAGGAGAACCACCCCGGCGCCCGCCACTCGATCATGGCCGGCTACGAGGAGCTCTCCGCGCTCGCCGCCGCGGCCTACCGCGAGGGCGGCGATGCCGCCGCCGACGCCCCCGACCTCGGCGAGTGCGAGCGCTGCGGCTCGACGACGAGCCGCGACGTCTGCCGGAAGTGCCGGCTGCTCGACTCGATCGAGGCGGCCTGAGGCGGTCGGCGCGCCGGGCGGTCGAGCCGGATCACCGCTCGCGGTCGACCCCCCCGAGCAGGTCGAGCTGATGGGTGAGGTAGACGAGTTCGCCGGCGTCGACCTGTCGCCGGCGCGTAGCGAGCCAGTCGTCGAGCGCGGCGGTCGGGTCGGTGTCGGACTCATCCAACGACGCTCCCGCCGTCACCGACTCCCCCGCGGTCCCGTCGATCACCTCTACGTCCCCGTCGATCACCTCGCCGACCGCCGCCTCCACGGTGTCGAGGATGTACCGGAGGAAGAACGCCTCGTCGCCGGGGTACGTCCCCCCGGCGTCGGGTCCGGAGCGGTCTCCCCCGACCGGCCGAACCACCCAGTCCGACCCGGCGACGCCGAGGATCGAGGCGCCCTCGAGACCCCGGAGCCGCGCGAGCGCGTCGCCGCCGGCGCGGCTGCTCCCGCCGGGCTTGGCGTCCATGTGCGCGTGGTAGCGCCGCTCGATCGCTCGGTCGGCCGGGTGCGACGGGCGGAAGCGCGTCCCGCCGTCGAAGGTGATCGGGAAGTAGTAGGTTCCGCCGGGCGCGAGCGCGTCGAGCAGGCGTCCGAGCCCGTCGAGGCCGAGGACGTCGAGCAGCGCCATCCCGATCAGCGCATCCCACTCGCCCGCGTGCGCCGCCGCGTACGCGACCGCGTCGGCCGCGACCGGTTCGACTCGGACCGTGCGCGCGTCCGTCTCGACGACGAGCGCGTCCGCGTCGCCGCCGCCGTCTTCGCGGTCGCTCGCGTCGACGACGGAGACCGACCCCTCTCGGTCCGCCGTCCACTCGCGGAGGAACGGCTCGACCCCGGCGAGCGTCCCCGCGTCGCGGTCGACGGCGACGTACCGGACCTCGCCCGGCGGGAGGGCCTCCCAGTCGATCAGGCGGGCGACCATCGTCCCGACGCCGGCTCCGACTTCGAGGACGCGAAGCGGCCCCTCGATCGCGGCGGCGCGGTCGGCGAGTCGCTCGCGGAGGATCCCGACGAGCCGCCGGTCGAGCGCCCGGTCGTCGACGGTCCGTTTCGCGCGGAGATAGCGCCGGAAGGCGGCGGTCTCGTCGTCCGGGCCGGCATCGTTGTCTGCGGACCGCTCTCCGCCTCCCGTCACGTCGTCACCTCCGACTCCGCGGCGTCGGGGATGTCGGCGACGCCGGCGACCTCGGCCAGAAGACGGCGAACGCGCGCCGTCGACTTCGTCCAGCTCGGGTGGCGCTCGTACCGACGCCTGGCGGCGCGGCCCATCTCGGCCAGCCGGTCGGGGTCTGCCGCGAACCCGTCGAGCGCGCGGGCGACGGCGGCGGGGTCGTCCGGGTCGACGAGGACCCCCGTCTCGCCGTCGACGACCGTCTCGTTCGCTCCGCCCGCCCGCGAGGCGACCGCCGGCAGGCCGAAGCTCATCCCCTCCAGGTAGACGATCCCGAACCCCTCGTACCGGGAGGGAACCGTGAGGACGTGGCTCTCGCGGAGGACGTCGGCCAGTTCGGCGTCCGGCAGCCGACCGGTGAACCGCACGCGGTCATCGAGCCCGCGCTCGCGGACCAGTCGCCGGACGTCGGCGACGTGACCCTCGTCGACCGCCCGGCCGACGACGGTGAGGTCGACGGCGGCGGTGGCCCGGGCCACCCCCTCGACGAGCGTGTCCAGCCCCTTCCGCGGCTCGACGTTTCCGACGAAGACCGCCCGAAGCGGGCGCTCTCGAGCCCGCGAGGCGATCGTCGCGTCGTCGATCGTCGGGTCGAACCGGTCGCCCCCAGGGGGCGCCACGACGATCGCCTCGGGATCGACGCCCACGGCGGCGACGGCGTCACGGGTCGCGGAGCTGTTGCAGACGACGCCGTCGACGGTCGCGAGGTACCGGCGCTCGACGGCGCGGTACAGCGGGGCGAGCCGCCGGGGCTCGCTCGCGCGTAGGTGGTGGACGACGCTCACGGTCGGGTACGGCAGGTCTCGGTTGGCGAGGAAGAGGGACGGGTGCGCGAGCTCGTCTTGAAGCATGACGTCGACGTCGACGCGGAGGCGCTCGCGGAGGGACGGGCTGGCGTTGTCGAGCAGCCCGCGCGGGTACGTTCGCCACGGGAGCTCGACGACCGCCACGTCGTCGCCGGCGCGGCGGAGCCCCTCGACCAGCTTCCGGTCGTAGCGGAACCCCCCCGACCGCTCGTCGAGGCTCCCGTACAGCGCGAACCCGACCCTCATACGGGCGCGTCGTAGGTGGCGGCGGCCGCCTCGTCCTCCCACACGGTCACGGACAGTTCGCTCACCGTGTCGTCGGTCACGTATCCGTCGACCGCGTCGTCGGTCACGCGCTCGAAGATCGTCCGCGCGAAGCGCTCGACGCTGGGGTTGTCCCCCTCGAACTCGGGGAGGTCGTTGAGCAGTTCGTCGCGGTAGCGGTCGGCGAGAGCGTCGAGTGCCCCCTCGGCGTCGTCGATGTCGACGAGGTAGTCGTGCTCGTTCAGCTCCGGGCCGCGGAAGGTCAACTCCACCTCGAAGTGGTGGGAGTGCGGCACCCCCTCGGGTCCCGGGTCGGGGACGGTGAGGTAGTGTTGGGCCACGAAGTCCGTCAGGACCGTCGTCGCGTACATGGACCGATCCACGGGCGCGACGCACCTAAATCCGGAGGGCAGCGGTAGGGCGGTCGGAGGCGACCGTTCGACGCGGACTCACAGGTAGCCGAGCGCTTCGAGCCGCTCGCGCTCGCCCGTCTCGCCGTGGACCCGGCTCACCGGCAGCGACTCCGGCGGGTCGAGTTCGGGGTCCAACGTCCCACGGTCGACGCCCGTCGCCTCCGCCCACGGGACCGCGAGGAGCGCGGGCACTGGCGTGTGCATCGGGTGCCCGTACAGCCCCCACTCGCCGAAGCAGTTGCCGTGGTCCGCGGTTATCGCGACGCGGCCGTCGACGTTGTCGACGAGCGTCGTCACCTCGCCGAGGACGTAGCGGAGGTTCGCCTCGTAGGCCCTCCACACGCGCTCGACCGAGACCTCGCCGCGTCGGAGCAGCACCCACGGGTTCCCCTCGTTGCTGTGGCTCCCGGTCCGGGCCAGCCCGTCGTCGCCGTCGAGCGGGTCCGGGACGAACGGGTGGTGCGGCTGCATGTAGTGGACGACGAGCCGGTCCGGGTCGCGCTCGCGGGCCAGCGCGACGGCCCGGTCCGTGACCGCCGCCGCCGGCACGGTCCCGAGGTCCTCGTCCCACGCGTACTTCCACACCTCGTCGAGCGCGGCGAACGCGTCGGCGTCGAGGTAGCGGTCGGTCCACGTGTTCCCCGTCACCATGGCCGTCCGCGGCGTCTCCGGGTGGTCGAGGAAGGTGTTCTCCAGCCACTCCGAGGAGGAGCTCCCGACCGACCGGACCGTCTCGACCGCACCGAGGAACTCGACGTCGGGCGCGACCGAGCGCAGCAGGTCGGCCCGGCAGGCGTCGAGGACGACGAGGACGTCCCACTCGCGGTCGAAGGCGTTCGTCCCGTAGTCGAGCCGCCGACCGACCGCCTGCAGTCCGCGCAGGTAGGCGGTCCCGAGGCGGCCCATTCCCGGCTCCGTCACGACCGTGAGTTGGCGCGAGGCGACTAAACCGCTCCGGCGGGACACCTATACGTCTCGCCGCCTCGGTACGACCGTGAACTGTCTGTTCGTGGGGGCCGGGGCGATCGCGCCGGTGTACGCCGCCGGGCTGTCGGGGAGTTCGCTGTCGCTCGCCGGCGTCGTCGACCTCGACGCGAACCGCGCCGCGACGCTCGCGGCGGCCCACGACTGCCCGGCCTTTACGGACCTGGAAACGGCGCTCTCGGCGGTCGACGCGCCGCTCGCCGTGAACCTGACGAGCCACGCTGCCCACGCGCCGGTGACGCGGACCGCGCTCGAGGCCGACCGCCACGTCTACTCGCAGAAGCCGCTGGCACTCGACGCCGACGAGGCGAAAGAGCTGGTGACGCTCGCCCGCGACCGCGGCCTCGCGCTCGGCTGTGCGCCCGGCACGCCGCGGGCGCCCTCGCAGCGTCGCGCCGGCCGGCTCCTCGCCGACGGGCGGCTCGGTCCGGTGGGGCTGGGGTACGCCCACGCCCACGTCGGCCGCGTGACCGACTGGCACGACGACCCCGCGTCGTTCCTCGAGGTCGGCCCGCTGTACGACGGCGCGGTGTACCCGCTCGCGCTCCTGGTCTCGTGGTTCGGCCCGGTCGAGCGCGTCCGAGTCGCCGACGCCCTCGACGTCTGGCCCGCGCGGGAGACGCGGCGCCCGTCGACGCCGACCCACGTCGAGGCGACGCTGGCGTTCGCGACGGGGCCGACGGTCAGGCTGACCGCGAGCTTCTACGCGCCCCACCGGAGCCGCGAGTTCTACGGGCTGGAGCTCCACGGCGACGACGGCTCGCTGTACCTGAAGGGGACCGGCGCCACGGAGACCGGCCGCGACCACGTCCGGTTCGGCCGCGTCGGGCGGGAGTACGTGAGCGCGCCGCCGGACGCGCCGACGGAACCGTACGAGTACGTCGACGCGATCGAACGCCTCGCCGCGACGGTCGAGGCCGGGTCGCCCTCGCGGGCCGGGGGACGGCGGGGCGCGCACGTCGTCGCCGTCTGCAACGCGATCGAGGCGGCCGCCGAGGGAGACGCCGAGGGAGGCGTCCCCGTCGACGACTGCGGGGCGACCGCCGACCCGCCGCCGGCGCCGGTCGCCAGGCCGGAGAAGCGGAGTGGCGGGGAGACCGAGTCGGGCCCGCGCGCGATCCGGCTCCCCGCGGTCGGGTTCGGCTGCTCGCGCTACCGCGGCGGCGAGTACGTCGAGCGCGCCGACTCGATCGCGACCGCGCTCGACGCCGGCTACCGCCTCCTCGACTCGGCCGAGCTGTACGGCAACGAACACCGGATCGGGGAGCTGCTCGCCGCACCGGGCGCGCCGGACCGCGAGCGCGTGTTCCTCCTCGGGAAGGCGTGGCGCACCAACCACCGCCGCGAGCACCTGCTGGCCGCCTGCGCGGGCAGCCGCGAGGAGCTGAGGATCGACGCGTTCGACTGCTACGCGCTCCACTGGCCCTCGGCGCTCGAACACCGCGGGGAGCTGACCCGACTCGCCGAGAGGCCGGTCGAGCGGCAGGAGGCGCTCACCTTTCCCGAGGGCGACGGCGGCGAGCTCGCGGCCGACGACGTGTCGCTCGCGACTGCGTGGCGGAACCTGGAGGCGGTCCACGAGCGGGGGTGGGCCCGGACGCTCGGGGTCTGTAACGTCTCGCGGGCGCAGCTGGAGACGGTGCTGGAGACGGGCGCGGTGGACCCGGCGCTCGTGCAGGTGGAACGGCACCCCTACCGCCCCCGGAACGACCTCGTCTCGTTCTGTCACGAGCGCGGGATCCGGGTCGTCGCGCACTCGCCGCTGTCGGCGCCCGGCCTCCTCGACGAGCCCGAACTCGACGCGGTCGCCGCCGACCGCGGGCTCTCGCCGGCCGAGGTCGTGATCGCGTGGAACGCCACCCGGGGCGTCGTCCCGATCCCGTCGAGCACCGCGGAGTCGCACGTCGTCTCGAACCTGGCCGCCGGGAGCGTGCGGCTGACGGCCGACGAGGTCGATCGGATCGACGCCCTGCGCGATCCCGACTTCGAGCGGTAGGACGATCGTAACGGGTCCGGAGCCGCCGGCTCGGGCGGCATTCCTATGTGACTGAAGTCCGTGTGTGTGGTATGGCAACGACCGAAGCGCGGCAGCCCGCGGTCGACGTCGGCTCGCTGAACGGCCTCCACTGGGTGGGGATCGTCGCGGCCCTGGTCTCCGCCGCCGTCCACCTGCTCCTGGGCGTCAGGATGTTCCCCTCGCCGATGGGGATCAGCTTCGTCCTCGCGGGGCTCGGCTTCCTCGGCGGCGTCGGCCTCCTCGTGATCGACTACCGTCGGCGCGCGGTGTACGCCGTCGGGATCGCCTTCACCCTCGTCCAGATCGTCCTGTGGTACGTGATCAACTTCGCGGGCGGAGCGAAGTCGTTCCCGGCCGACGTCGGAACGCTCGGCGCCGTCGACAAGGTCGCGCAGATCGCGTTGATCACCGTCCTGGTCGCCCTGTTGCGCCGATAGCCGTGCCGTCCCGGAACCGCCGACCGGGATCCGACCGCGACGACGCGGTCACCTCCGGGAGCGTAAACGCGGTCGAACGCCGCGTAAACGCGTCCGAGAGAGCCAAAATCGAGGGCGTGCGAGACGCGGCGGCGGAGGGCGACGGATAGATGGTCGAGACGCGCCAGGGGCGCACCGTCCGGGTCGGAGTCGGGGTCGGACTCCCGCTCGTCGCCGGGGTCGGGCTCGCCCTCCTCCTGTCGCGGCTGCTCCCCGCCGACGCGACGGGGCGGTGGGGGCTCTCTCCCGCCGTCGTCGCCGGCGTCTGCTGGGCGGGCCAGCTCTGGTACGTGGGCTACGGGGTCACGCCGGGAGGGGACGCTGTCTGGCGGCGGCTGTTCGGCCTGGCGAACGCGGTCACGATCGTGCGGGGGGCGCTGTACGCGGTCGTCGCCGGGTTCGTCGTCGCGCCGCCCGAGACGACGCTCGCGTGGGCGCCGGCGCTGTGTTACGGCGGCGGCGTCGCCCTCGACAACCTCGACGGGCGGGTGGCTCGGACGATCGGCCGAGAGACCGAGACCGGCCGCCGGCTCGATATGGCGTTCGACACGTTCGGGTTCGTCGCCGCGCCGCTGGTGGCGGTGCTGTGGGGGCTCCTGCCGGTCTGGTACCTCTCCATCTCCGCCGCGCGCTACGTCTTCCGCGGGGCCGTGTGGCTGCGGCGCGTCCGCGGACTCCCCGTGTACGACCGCCCCGACAGCGACCTCGGCAAGTACCTCGCGGGCGTCCAGATGACCTTCGTGACGGTCGCGCTCGTTCCCCCCGTCCCGACGGACCTCGTCTGGACCCTCGCGCCCGCCGTCCTCGCGCCGTCGCTTGGGGTGTTCGGACGGGACTACCTCGCCGTCAGCGGGCGGCTTCCCGGCCGGCGGTGACCGACCCGCCGCTCAGGAGTACTCCAAGATCACCTGGACCGCGGCGTCCGGCGACGAGTCGAGCAGCTCGTACGCCTCCGGCGCGCGCTCGAAGGGTATCCGGTGGGTGATCAGCTCGTCGGCGGGGATCCGGTCGAGCCGGTCGAGCGCCGCGTCCATGCGCCGGTCGCGGTCCCACCGGCCGCGCAGCTCCGGGCTGATCGTCGACACCTGGCTGGAGACGACGTCGATGCGGTCGCGGTGGAACCGCCCGCCGAGGTCGAGCGGCGCGCGCTTGGTCCCGTACCACGAGCCGACGACGACCCGCGCGTCGTAGCCGACGACGCGGATCGCGTCGTCGAGCGCGCTCGGCTGGCCGGACAACTCGACGGCGAGGTCGGCGCCGTCGACGGCGGAACCCGCGTCGTCGCCTCCGGCGTCGTCGTACGCGAGGGCGGCGGGCGTCGTCGTTTGGTCGGCCCCCAGCGCCGCGGCGAGCCGCCGGCGCCGCTCGATCGGGTCGACCACCACGAGCGAGTCGAGCGGGAACGCGGCGAGCAGTCGGGTGACACAGAGCCCGATCACCCCGGCACCGAAGACGACGACCCGCTCGCCGAGCCGCGGGGCGGCGTCGAGGACGAGGTTCGTCGCGGTCTCCACGGACGGGAGCAGCGCCCCCGTGGCGGGCGCCGTCCCCGGCGGGAGCGCGACCACCGACTCGGGGGTCGCACGGAAGCGCGTCTGGTGGGGAACGAACGCGAACACCGACCGGCCGACCCAGGCGGGGTCGACGGCCGCGCCGACCTCGCGGACGACGCCGACCGCGGCGTAGCCGTATCGGACGGGGTACGAGAGGTCCCCGTCGAGCGCGTCGAGCGTTTCGTCCGCCGGGAGGTCTGTCGGCGTCTGGTCGCGGTACACGAGCAGCTCCGTTCCGGCGCTTATCGCCGAGGCTCGCGTCTCCACGAGGAGCTCGTCCGCGTCCGGCGGCCCGACGGACGTCTCCCGCAGTTCGACCGTTTCGGGCGCCGTGAAGTAGAGCGCGGCGTCGGTCATCCCGTCGCGAACTCGGCCCGGTCGCGGGCGACGCCCGGGCGGGGCCGCGGGCGTCCGTTCGGTTGGTGGCGTGACACGTGGATCATCACGGCCCGTGCGATGTTAAGTCCTCGCGCCGCTGGACGGGACGGGCCGGAGTCGACGGCGAAAATGAAACGAAACGCCGCGGCGGTCGCCGGGTCGGGCGGAAGCGCCTACCGGATGACGTCGAGTCCGTTGTTCTTCTCGATCGGCTCCGTGCCGCCGTCGGACTCCCAGGCGCCGCGATCGGTGCCACCGGAGGCCGTCGCGCCGGCGGTTCCGTTCGCGTCGGCGGCCCGCGAGCGCGAGTCGCCGAGATCGTCCCCGTTGACCGCCGCGCGGGACTTGTCCGCCTGCTTCTGCGTGGAGGGGCCGAGCACCTGTGCGCTCTGGACGCCCGTCATGATCGCCATGACGCGGACCTTCCCCTTGTACTCGTCCTGGATGCGCGCGCCCCAGATCACGTTGGCGCTCGCCTCCAGCCGCTCGGTGATGTTGTTCGCGATCCCCTCGGCCTCCTTCAGCGTGAGGTCCGGGCCGCCCGTGATGTGGACGAGCCCGCCGGAGGCGCCGCGGTAGTCGACGTCCAAGAGCGGGTGGTTCATCGCGTCGTTGACCACCTCCTGGGTCTTGTTCTTGTCCTGGGTCTCGCCGACCAGCATCACGGCGACGCCGCCCTGGTTCATGATCGTCGACATGTCGGCGTAGTCCAGGTTGATGAGGCTCGGCTGGGTGATCGTCTCGGAGATCCCCTTCACCGTCTCCGCGATGATCTGGTCCATCACGGAGAACGCCTTCCCGATCGGCAGATTCGGCACGTAATCGAGCAGCCGGTTGTTGTCGAGGACGATGATCGAGTCGGCCTCGTTGCGGAGGTCCTCTAAACCTTCCTCGGCTTTCACCGTGCGGGCGCGCTCGACGTTGAACGGCGTCGAGACCATCCCGACGACGATGGCGCCCTGCTCTTTGGCGATCTTCGAGACGACCGGCGCCGCGCCGGTCCCGGTCCCGCCGCCCATGCCGGCGGTGACGAAGACGAGGTCGGCGTCGCCGAGCACCTCCTTGATCGTCCCCTGGGCCATCTCGGTCGCGCGCTCGCCCATCTTGGGGTCGCCGCCGGCGCCGAGCCCCTGCGTGAGCGACTTGCCCACGAGGATCTTGGTGTCGGCCTCGATCATCTTGAGGTGCTGTTTGTCCGTGTTGATGGCGACGGTGTCGGCGCCGTCGACGCCGATGTTGTACAGCCGGTTGACCGTGTTGTTCCCGGCGCCGCCGGCACCGACGATGACGATCCGGGGGTCCCCGAACTCGTCGTCGTCCATGTCGACGTCCATGTCGCGCTTCTCCGCTTCCGCGTTGTCGAGGGCGTCCTGAACGAGATCTTGCATCAGTTTACACCTTCGCCCAGTTGCGGTTGCGGGCGCGCTCGTCGCGCTCGCCGTCCTGTTCGTTCAACATGTCGCGGACGGCCGACCGGATCGCCTCGCTCCGGTTCGGGAACTCGCCCGTCTCGACCATCTGTTCGACCTCATCTATCTGCTGTTTCGGGATTCGTAGTGTCACACGCTCCATTGGTATTCCCCCGGTAAGACGGCGAACACGCGACGCGTGTGTCTTACAGCGACCGGACGCCCGGGACGGGGAGGGCCCCACTCCGGACGATGCTGTAAGACGACCGTCTTACGCAGTTGTAATCACCGGGGGCACCATTATAAAACTACCGGCGTTTGTAAGACAAATCGCCAGTTATCGGAGACGAGGCGTCATACGGTCGGTGTCACGGGTTTCGATCGTTCAGAACGTCGGCCGCCGGGGTCCGCCGCCCGCAGCCGGGGCAGAACGCCCAGTCCGTCCGGAGCTCGTCGCCGCACTCACAGAACGCGCGATGAGACCGCTTTTCGCCGCAGTTCGGGCAGTACACGTGGTCACCGGAGACGGTCTCGCCGCAGCCGCCGCAGACGCTCTCCCGCGGCTGGACGTCGGCCGGAGTCTTACGCGGCTCCGCCTCGGCGTCTTCCGACGTCTCACGCATCACCCGCACGTCGTCCGCGTCGGCGTCCGGCGCGTCCAGCGAGACGTTTACGTTGATCGCTCCGGGCGCACCAGCGACGTCGGACGCTCCGGCCCGCCCGCCGAGCCGCGCGTCCAAGGCGGCGTCGAGCCGGTCGGCGATGAGGTCGTCGAGCCGGTCGGCGAGGGCGGCGTCGACAGTCTCGTCGGACGCCTCTGCCGGCGCTACGTCGGTCGAGAGGCCGTCGAGGTGGGTGCGGAGGGCTTCGCGCATCACCTCGCTTTTGGAGGCGTCACACGCTTCCAGCCGATCGACCAGCTCGTCGTCGGCTCGGAAGGTGATCTTGCTCATGCCGACGTAATACCGACCCACCTTACAAATATCTTCCCCCCGACATCGGGCGTCGTTTCAGCCGTCGGAAACGAAAGACGGCGGCCTCGTTTCATTCGAGTGAAACGACGTTCGGACGGCTCGCGTGTGATGTGGTCACACGTGTGTCTGACGCAGATTTATACGTCCCGCGTGGGCATACGTGAGTATAATGAGTAACCGCGTGGAGGACCTCGAACGACAGGTCGCGGAGCTGCAGGCGGCGGTCAACGGGCTCACCGAGGAGCTGGTCGAGATGAAAGAACGCGTCCGACAGGTCGAGGACGCCCAGGAGGTGTCCGTGAGGGCGGACGCCGCGAACGAGGAGGCCGCCGAAGCCGCGGAGCAGTCGGCGACCGAGTCGTCCGGCGGCGAGACGCGGACCCACTCCGACGATCACGTCGAGGTCGTCGAGCGGACGGGCGAGGAAACGGCGGACACCGACGCCGAGAGCGGCGACGACGACATGGTCGTCCCCGAGCAGACGGCGACGACCCCGGACGCCGAGGGGGCGGAGGGAGAGAGCGACGACGAGGAGTCGGACAGCGACATCATCGTCGCGTAACTCGGCGGCACATCCCCGCGCCACATGCACATCACAGAGGTCGTTCTGGACGGGTTCAAGAGCTTCGGACGAACGACGAGGATCCCCTTCTACGACGACTTCACGGTCGTCACGGGGCCGAACGGCTCCGGGAAGTCGAACATCATCGACGGCGTCCTCTTCGCGCTCGGACTGGCGCGCACCCGCGGGATCCGGGCCACGAAGCTCACCGACCTGATCTACAACCCCGGCCACGAGGACGGCGAGGCGTCGGGCGGCCCGAACGAGGCGTCGGTGACCGTCGTGTTGTCCAACGAGGACGGGACCCTCGACCGGTCCCAGGTCGTCTCCGCCGCGGGCACGGAGAACGTCGGCGACGTCTCCGAGATCACGATCAAGCGCCGCGTGAAGGAGACCGAGGACAACTACTA
>NZ_JAXRUU010000066.1:0-16585 GCF_034497445.1 Halorubrum sp. AD140 | reverse complement strand
GGTGTTCGAGTCGCCCATCTGGAGGAACTCGTCCGTCTCCGCCTGCCACTGAAACACGTCCTGAACGTTGATCTCGTCGTTCTCGGCGTCGTAGTGGTTGATCTCGGTCAGCGACTTGTTCCGGCGAACCTTCTTGCCCTGCACCCGGGTCGACGTCTGGACGGAGACCAGATCGAGGGCGGTGAACATTGTCTTCGAGACGTTGATCGGCTCCGTCGTGAACCGCTTGAGCACCTCGCCGACCGTGTCGGCGTGGAACGTCGTGTACGTGGTGTGACCGGTCGACATCACCTGGAAGGCGGTCCGCCCCTCCTCGCCGCGGATCTCGCCCATCACGATGTAGTCGGGGCGCTGGCGGAGCGCGGCCTCCAGCAGGTCGAACTCGTCGATGTCGCCCTTGTCGTCGTCGGAGAAGGAGGGGCGGGTGACCGAGGCGATCCAGTTGCGCTGGGGGAGCTCGACCTCGCGGGTGTCCTCGATGGAGACGATCTTCGCGTTCGAGGGGATGAAAAGCGAGACCGCGTTCAGGCTCGTCGTCTTCCCGGAGGCGGTGCCGCCCGCGAAGATCAGGCTCTTGTGGTTCTCGATGGCGAGCCAGAGGAACGCCATCTCGTCGAGCGAGAACGTCTTCCAGTTGATCAGGTCGATCGGCGTGAAGGGGATCTCGTTGAACTGCCGGATCGTGTAGTTGGTCCCGTGGTCGGACACCTCGCGGCCGAGCGTGAGCTGGGCGCGGGAGCCGTCCGGGAGGGTGGCGTCCACCTGCGGTCGGCGCTTGGAGATCCCCTTCCCGGAGCGCTGCGCGAGCTTCACGACGAAGTCGTCGAGCTCGTCGGTCTCGTGGAAGACGTTGGTAATGATCTGCTCGTAGTCGGAGTGATAGACGAACACCGGGGAGTTGTATCCGTCACAGGAGATGTCCTCCACGTTGATGTCGTACTTGATCGGGTCGATCCGCTCGTAGCCGATGAAGTCCCGCTGGAGGTAGTACAGTAGCTTCTCAACCTGGTGGTCCGACAGCGTCTCCGAGTCCTCCGCCAGCACCGCGGGCTCCGGACGGGCGAGGATCTTCGCGGGGGTCGCGCTCGACTGGGTCGACGGCTCGTAGCCGAGCGAATCCGCGATCCGCCCGGCGATCCCCTCTGTGACGTCGAATCCGAACCGGTCGACCACGTCGTGGACGAGGTCGTCGACGAGCCCGCGGGCGTCGTCCTCGCGCTCGTAGAGGTCGTATCGGTCGAGGAGGGTGAGCGTCTCGTCGACGATCACTTCCCTCCGGAACGTCTCGTCGCCGCCCGCGATCGATTCGTCGGCGTACTTGATCGAGGTCCGGAGCTTTCCCGTGAGGAACTCGACGAGGTCGGTCTCGATCTCGGTGCGGTGCGGCTGGACCGCGTAGTACTTCACCTCGTTCTCCTTCGTGGAGCGGAACACGATCACGAACGCGTACGGCTTGTTCACCCAGTACCGCTCGATCTCGCGGAAGTGGGCCTTCTTCGGCATCGGCACCGCCTTCTCCAGGTCGTACCGGTTCGCGAGAGTGGTGTGGCCGTCGTCCGTCGAGAAGAACGCGTCCTCGTCGACCGCCGGGTTCACGTCCACCGTGCGCTCGTCGACCAGCGCTGCGAGCTCGGCGGCGGCGGTCCCGCCCGCGCCCACCAGTTCCTCGGTCCGGTCCGGATCGAACCCGAGCGCCTCCGTCTTGTCCTCGTGGGTGAACGCCAGCGGCTCGCCCGCCTCGTCGGTCGGGGGGTTCCCCTCCTCGTCGAGGAAGTACTCGTCGCGGTAGTCGTCCCACGTGTAGTACCCCTTGAGCACCGGTACCTCGTAGAGGTCGTACCGCGCAGAGCACAGGTCCCAGAGGACGTCGCCGACGGCCGCGGCCGCCCCGACCCTGTACCCCGTCTCCGAGGGGTCGAAGCCGAGGAACTCGCTCGGGTCGAAATCGATACGCGCCCACTCCTCGGGCGTCGGTGCGCGCCTCGGGACCGCCTCGACGTCGGCGGCCGCGACGGCGACCGTTCCGGACGCGCCGCCGGGTCCGACCTCGATCGATGGCCCTTCGGACTCCTCGTCCGTTTCCTCCTCCTCGCCCATTTCCGCCTCGTCCTCAATCGGCTCGTCCTGGTCGTCCGCCACCGGTTCGTTGCCGGCCGCCTCGGCGTCGACCGTCCCGGCCTCGGCCTCGACCGCTTCGTCGTCCGCTTCGGTCTGCGGGTCCGGCTCCGCCGGTCCGGGATCCGCCGCCGCTCTCGACGTGCCGTCGGCGACGACGGCGGCGCCGCTGAGGACGACGTGGTCGTCGCCCACCACCAGCGTCCCCGCGTCCGGCGTCCCGTGGCCCGGAACCGTCGTGTCGCCGTCGCTCACGAACGGGTCGTCGACGTCGGCGGCGCGCAGCACGCGGTCGGCGCCCTCCTCGGCGTGCGCGGCGACCGCGCTCGCCGGGACCGCCGGCTCGTCGCCGACGTCCGCGTACAGCTCCGAGGCGGCGTCGTCGTGGCCGCGCTCGGTCAGGAACGTCCGCCAGGAGTACCGTCCCACCGCCGCGGGCGTGTCGGACGCTGCCGCTCCGGCGCCGTCGTCGGGTGACGGCGGCGAGCGCTCGGCGTCCTCGGCTGTCATGGATCCGGCAACGGTTCGACCGTTGAAAAAGGTGTCTCGCTAAACCCCGCAACTGATAATCGACAGATGGAGGCGACTGACTTTTAGGTTCCCGGGCTCGAAGCGACGGCGTGACAGGCTCAGACGACGTCTCGATGCGCCGCGCGGTCGGTCGCCTTCGGCGGCCCGCGGTCCGCCGCCGCATCCGCGCCGCGATCGCCGAGGAGCTGCTCGGCACCCCATGGAGCCTCGGCGTCGTGCTCGCGTTCGTCGCGTTCATGCTCGCCGTCGGCGTCGGCTACTACGCGCCGACCGCCGGGGAGGTGCCGGTCCCGCTGTGGCCGCTGTACGCGGACTCGGCCGTCGCGGTCGCGCTCGGCGGGATCGTACTGCTGACGCTCCTGCCGACGGTGTGGGCCGGCGGGAGCGCTGTCGACGACGCGCCGACGTCGCGGCCGCTGGCGTACCTCCAGACGCTCGCGTTCGTTTGGTTGGTCACCTTCGGGCTCTGGCCGCTCGTGTCGTTGAACCTCGCCGTTTCGCAGTACGTCGCGGCCCCCGACGCGTGGATCTACTACTGGGGCGTGCTCGGCACGCACCTCCTGTTCGTCGGGCTCGCGCTGCTGTTCCCGGCGTTCGGGCGGACGACCCGCGGCGCGCTGAGACTCGCGCTCGCGCTCGCCGTCGGCAACGTCGTCCTCGATTACGGACTGGGCTACCACCCGCCCCTCCTGTACGAGCCCGGGCCGCTTCTGGCGGGCGCGACGCTCACTGTCGCCCTGTTCTCCGTGTGGCTCGCGTGGCGGTCGTTCCCGCGGCTGGGCGAGACTACCTGAAAACGGCGGGGCGCGAACGAGACTGAAACGGACGGGCGCGACGGGATCCTCGCGAGCGAACGGAGCGGGCGAGGGTCAGCCGTGCCCGTTCCTTCACTTCGCTCAGTCACGGGCACGGCGGGATTCGAACCGAAATCGGACGTGCTCGCTCGCTTCGCTCGCTGTGCGCGACCGATAGGGTTCGAACCCATGCGCCGCTACTGCTCACTTCGTTCGCAGACAGCGGGCGCGACGGGATTCGAACCCGCGATCGAGAGGTTAGGAACCTCTCGCCCTGTCCGCTAGGCCACGCGCCCAACACGGGTGGAGAAAACCTCGTAACGGGGATCGTCGGCGTCAGGGAGCCGGTCTACGCGCTCGTCTCTTTCTCGGTCTCGAGCTCGTCGTCGTCGTCGAGCGTCGAGTTACCGTCGGCCGTCGAGTCGGCGTCGGCCGTCGGTTCGTCGTCGCCCTCCTGCATCTGTTTCAGTTCGTCCTCGACCTCTTCGCGCCCCTTCTTGAACTCGCCCATCGCCTGGCCGGTCGAGCGCGCGAGCTTCGGGATCTTGTTCGCCCCGAACAGGAGAACCAACACGAGCAGGATGATGAGGAGCTCCGGGCCCGCCGGAATGCCGCCAATCAGTGGAATCGCACTTGCCATCTCTAATCCGGACTAGCCCGCTGGCGACTATAGTCTTTTTGCCTCGGAGAGCGGACGCAGAGGCCCGCTGTGGGGCCGCGTCCGGTCGAGGCGCGCGGCTCGGAGACAGGTGATCCGCGTCGAAACCGTGATACCCCCGGGCCGTAAGCGATCGGTATGACTGCCGTCGGCGACGACGCTCCAGACTTCACCGCCTCGCTCGTGAACGACGACATCGAGCCGTTCCGGCTAGCCGACCACCTCGGCGACGGCCCGGTGGTGCTCGCGTTCTTCCCGGCCGCCTTCTCGAACACCTGCACCGACGAGATGGAGGCGCTCCGCGACGAGTTCGACCGCGACGACTGCGCCCTGTTCGGCGTGAGCACCGACCTGCCGCACGCGCTCGCGGCCTACCGAACGCAGTACGACCTCCCGTTCGCCCTCGTGGGCGACCCCGACCACCGCGCGATCGAATCGTACGACGTCATCGAGGACTTCGAACACTACGGGGTCGAGACGGTCGCACAGCGCGCCGTCTTCGTGATCGACGGCGACGGCACCGTGACGTACCGGTGGCTCGCGGACAACTCCGGCCAGGAGCCGGACTACGACGCGCTGGCGGGTGCGGTCGCCGAGGCGGCCGAGTAGTATCGGACCCGGGAGCCGTCAGTCCCCGACCGTCAGATCGGGTCCCGCAGCCCCTCCAGCGCCTCGGGGTTCTCCATCGACGAGAGGTCGCCGGGGTCCTCGCCCCGATAGACCGACGCGATCGCGCGCCGGATGATCTTCCCGGACTGCGTCTTCGGGAAGGCGTCGACGAACAGCAGCTCCCGCGGCCGGAACGGCTTCCCGTGCTCCTCACCGACCAGCTCGCGGAGCTCCTCGCGGAGGCCGTCGCTCGGCTCGACGCCCGGTTCGAGGACGACGTACGCGACCACCGCGGTGCCGGTGGTGTCGTCGGGGACGCCGACCGCGGCCGCCTGGTTGACGGCGTCGTGGTCGATGAGCACGCCCTCGATCTCGGCCGGGCCCACCTTCCGGCCGGCGACGTTCAGGGCGTCGTCGGCGCGGCCGTGGAGGAACCAGAAGCCGTCGGCGTCCTTCTGTGCGAAGTCGCCGTGGTCCCACAGGTCCGGCCACGTCGACCAGTACTCCTCCAGATAGCGTTCGTCGCCGGACCACAGCGACTTCGTCATCGACGGGCAGGAGTCGCGGGCGACGAGGTAGCCGCGTTCGCCCGACTCCCTGACCGACGCGCCCGTCTCGTCGACGATGTCGATCGCCATCCCGAGCCCCGGCCCGCCGAGCGTGCAGGGCTTCAGCGGCTGGTTCGGCATGGGCATCAGGAAGCAGCCGCAGATCTCGGTGCCGCCGGAGATGTTGATGATCGGGCACTCGCCGCCGCCGACCGCGTCGTAGAACCACCGCCACGACTCGGGGTCCCACGGCTCGCCCGTCGAGCCGAGGATCCGCAGCGAGGAGAGGTCGTGGCCCTCGACCACCTCGTCTCCGTGCTTGCGGAGCGCGCGGACCGCGGTCGGCGAGATGCCGAACTGGGTGATCCCGTGGCGGTCGATCATCTCCCAGAACCGGTCGGGCTCCGGATGATCGGGCGCGCCCTCGTACATCACGACGGTCCCGCCGAACGCGTGGTTCCCGATCAGCGTCCACGGCCCCATCATCCAGCCGATGTCTGACACCCAGAAGAACCGGTCCGCGGGCTTCTGGTCGAAGCCGAAGTGGATCTCCTTCGCGCACTGCGTGAGGACGCCCGCGTGGGTGTGGACGATGCCCTTCGGCGTCCCCGTCGTTCCCGAGGAGTACAGCAGCATGGACTCCTGGTCGCTGGGGAGCCGCTTCGTCTCGTAGCTCGGCGACTGCGACGCGACCGCCTCGTCCCACGTCACGTCGCGGTCGGCGTCCCACGGGACCGGTTCCGCCGCGTCTCCCCCGGGTGTCGCGCCGAGCCGGTCGTACACGACGGTGTGTTCGATCTGACCGGCCTCGGCGATCGCCTCGTCGGCGGTCGCCTTCAGCCGGACCTCGCTCCCGCGCCGGTAGAAGCCGTCTCCGGTGAACAGGACCGACGGCTCGGCGTCGGCGATGCGGGTCGCCGTCGCCTCGGTGCCGAACCCGGAGAATATCGGCACCGCGATCGCGCCGACCTTCAGGCAGCCGTAGAGGATCGAGACGACCTCGGGCACCATCGGCATGTACAGCCCGACGGTGTCGCCGGTCTCGACGCCGACCGACTCCAGGTAGTTGGCGACGCGGTTGGTCTGCCGGGCCAGCTCGTGGAAGGTGACCTCGCGGACGTCGCCGGGCTCGCCCTCCCAGATCAGCGCGACACGGTTCCGGGTCGGCGAGTCGACCGCGGCGTGTCTGTCGACGACGTTGTGCGCGACGTTGATCTCACCGCCGGGGTACCAGTCGGTGAACTGCGGCCCCTCGCCGTCGTCACCGGACTGTGTCCGGTTGCCCGCGGAGCTCTGCTCCGCGCTGTTCCGGACCGCGTCGTAGTCGGTGTAAAACTCGAGGTCGAGGTAGTCGACGATCTCGTCCCAGAACCAGTCGACGCCGGAGGCCGGCTCGCCTGCGACCTCCGAGGTGGTGCGTTCGATCAGTTCCTCGTAGTCGTCGATCTCGTACTCGCGCATGAACGCGGCGACGTTCGTCGACTCGGCGAACGCCGCGCTCGGCTCGTGTACGACCTCGTCTATCCCCTCGTACTCGTCCATCTCGTCCTCCCGTTTTCGCGGTGACTGTAAGTAACTTTCCTGAGGGCTACCGCCGGTCGACGCACTCGCCGGCGACCTCGACGTTTCCGGCGTCGACGGCGACGGTCCCGTCGTATGTGGCGCAGATCCCGGCGTCCCACGCCAGTCGCCCCTCCCAGTCGTCGCCCGTCACGGTGACCTCGTGACGGCCGGTCTCGCCGCCGACGACCTCGAACGCGCGGGCGACGCCGGCGTCGACGCGGTCGGACTCCTCCGCGTACGTCGTTCCGTCGTCTCCCTCGACGACCACGTCCACGTCGATCGCCTCGTCGCCGTCGTTCCGGACCGTCAGGTCGAGTCGGCCGGAGTCAGGCTCTCCGAGTCCCAGGCACCCCGCGACCGACCCCGTCGTCACGGTCGCGGTCGTCGCGGCGACCAGTTCGCGTCTGTGCATGGAGACGCCTCTTTCTCGCGGGACTTGAACCCCGTGCCCACCGCGACCGCCGCGACCGCGGCGTGGTTACTCGTCGCTGTCCGTTTCGTCGGCGTGTGCCGTCTCGGGGACGATGTCCACGGAGGCGACCTCGTCGTCCGGCCCGAGGTTCATCACGATGACGCCCATCGTGTTGCGACTCACCGTGGAGATCTCCTCGACGCGGGTCCGCATGATCTGCCCGTCGGCGCTCATCGCGAGCAGGTGGTCGCCGTGGGTGACCGCCTCGATGGCGACGACCTCGCCGTTGCGGTCGCCGGTCTTGATGTCGACGAGCCCCTTCCCGTTGCGGGACTGCGGGCGGTACTCGTCGAGGTCGGAGCGCTTCCCGTAGCCGTTCTCCGTGACGGTGAGCACCCAGTTGTGGTACTCGTCGTCGATGGCCGCCACGCCGGCGACCGCGTCGCCCTCGCGGAGGTCGATCCCGATCACGCCGCGGGCGGTCCGGCCCATCGCGCGCGCCTCGGACTCGTCGAAGCGGATCGCCATCCCGTTCCGGCTCCCGATGACGATGTCGGTGTCGCCGTCGGTCACCTCGACGTCGACGAGCTCGTCGCCGTCCTCCAGTCGGATCGCGCGGATCCCGGTCGACATGATGTTCCCGAACTGGTCGACGGCGGTCCGCTTGATGTACCCGTCGCGGGTGACCATCGTGAGGAACTCGTCGTCGTCGAGGTCGTCGGTGTTCACCACCGCCTCGATCTCCTCGCCGGCGTCGAGATCGAGGAGGTTCACCGCGGACTTCCCGCGGGCGGTCCGGGACATCTCCGGGATCTCGTACGTCTTCAGCTCGTATATCTGCCCGCGGTTGGTGAACACGAGCAGGTAGTCGTGGGAGTTGGCGGTGAACACGGAGGAGACGCGGTCGCCCTCCTTCAACCCGGTGCCGATGATCCCCTTCCCGCCGCGGTTCTGCGCCCGGAACGCGTCGAGCGACATCCGCTTGATGTAGTCGTCTTCGGTCATTACGACGACGCACTCCTCCTCCGGGATGAGGTCCTCGTGGGTGACGTCGCCGACGTCCTCGATGAAGCTCGTCCGGCGCTCGTCGCCGTACTCGTCTTTCATCTCCCGCAGCTCGTCGACGATCACGGCGTCGAGCTCGTCGGGGTCGGCGAGGATCGTCTCCAGCCGCTCGATCCGGGCGAGGACGTCCTCGTACTCCGACTCGATCTCCTGGGTCTCCATCGAGGTGAGCGAGCCGAGCTGCATCCGGACGATGTGTTCGGCCTGCGCCTCGCTGAACTCGTAGTCGGCCTCCAGCGCCGCCTTCGCGGCGTCGCGGTCCTCGGAGTCCTGGATCGTCTCGACCACGTCGTCGACCCGCTCGAGCGCCTTCAGGCGCCCTTCGAGGATGTGCGCGCGGTCCTCGCGCTCCGCGAGTTCGTGTTCGGAGCGGCGACGCACCACCTCCCGGCGGTGCTCGACGTAGTGTTCGAGCGTCTCCTTGAGGTCGAGCACCTGCGGCGCGCCGTCGACCAGCGCGAGGTTGATGACGCCGAAGGTGCGTTCGAGGTGACTCTCCAACAGCTGGTTTTTCACGACCTCCGCCATCGCGTCGCGCTTCAGCTCGACGACGACGCGGATCCCGTCGCGGTCGGACTCGTCCCGGAGGTCGCGGATCCCCTCGATCGCGCCCTCGTTGACGTCGTCGGCGATCCGCTCGACGAGCCGGGACTTGTTCTGCTGGAAGGGGAGCTCCGAGATGACGATCCGACCCTCCTCCTCGTCGACCTCGAACTCGGCGCGGACCCGGACGCGACCGCGGCCCGTCTTGTACGCCTTGTGGACCGCGTTCCGCCCGACGATGTTCGCGCCGGTGGGGAAGTCCGGCCCCTTGACGTGCTCCATCAGGTCCTCGACGGTCGCCTCGGGGTTCTCGATCAGTTCGACGGTGGCGTCGACGACCTCGCCGAGGTTGTGCGGCGGGACGTTCGTCGACATCCCCACCGCGATCCCAGAGGAGCCGTTGACGAGGAGGTTCGGCACCGCCGAGGGCAACACCTCCGGCTCCTCCAGGCGGTCGTCGTAGTTGGACGTGAAATCGACCGTGTCGCGCTCGATGTCCGCCAGCAGCTCCTCGGCGATGGGCGCCATCCGGGCCTCCGTGTACCGCATCGCGGCCGGCGGATCGCCGTCGACGGAGCCGAAGTTCCCCTGTCCGTCGACGAGCGGGTACCGCATCGAGAAGTCCTGGGCCATCCGCGCCAGGGTGTCGTAGATGGCGCTGTCGCCGTGCGGGTGGTAGTCACCCATCGTCTCGCCGACGATGGAGGAGGACTTCCGGTGTGCGGAGTTGCTCGTGACGCCCGCCTCGTGCATCGCGTAGAGGATGCGACGGTGGACGGGTTTGAGCCCGTCGCGGACGTCGGGGAGCGCGCGGCCCGCGATGACCGACATCGCGTAGTCGATGTACGACTGCTCCATCTCGTCTTCGATGCGGGCGTTCGTCACCTGCGCGGCGCGGACGTCGCCGGGGTCGACGTCGGGGACGTCGGAGCTCATATGTCCACCCACTCCGCTTCGGTCGCGTGCTCTTTGATGAACTGCTTGCGCGGCTCGACCGCGTCGCCCATCAGCACGTTGAACATCCGGTCCGCCGCGGCCGCGTCGTCGATGGTGATCTGCTTGAGGATGCGGTTCTCCGGGTCCATCGTCGTGTCCCACAGCTGGTCGGGGTTCATCTCGCCCAATCCCTTGAACCGCTGGACCTGCGTGGGGTTGCCGTCGCACTCCTCCTCGATGATTCGGTCGCGCTCGGCCTCCGTCATCGCGTCGTACGTCTCGCCGCGGTAGCGGACGCGGTAGAGGGGGGGCTGGGCCGCGTACACGTAGCCGGCCTCCAGGAGGGGCTTCATGTGGCGGTAGAGAAGCGTCAACAGGAGCGTCCGGATGTGGGCCCCGTCGACGTCGGCGTCGGTCATCAGAATTATTCTATTGTATCTGACATTTCCTAGATCGAACTCCTCGCCGATCCCCGCGCCGATCGCAGTGATCAGCGCGCGGATCTCGTCGTTCTCGAGGATCCGGTCGAGGCGGTGTTTCTCGACGTTGAGGATCTTCCCCTTCAGGGGGAGGATCGCCTGGTTCTCTCGGTTGCGGCCCTGTTTGGCCGAGCCGCCCGCGGAGTCGCCCTCGACGACGAACAGCTCCGCCTCGGCGGGGTCGCGCGTCTGGCAGTCGGCGAGCTTGCCGGGCAGCGCCGTCGACTCCAGCGCGGACTTCCGGCGCGTGAGCTCCTCGGCCTTCTTCGCCGCCTTGCGCGCCCGCGCGGCCTCGGCGGCCTTGTGGACGACCTTCCGGGCGGTGTCGGGGTTCTCCTCGAAGAAGGTGCCGAGCTTCTCGTGGGTCGCGGACTCGACGATGCCGCGGACCTCGCTGTTGCCGAGCTTCGTCTTCGTCTGCCCCTCGAACTGCGGGTCGGGGTGTTTCACCGAGATGACGGCCGTGAGCCCCTCGCGGACGTCCTCGCCCTTGAGGTTCGCGTCGAGGTCGTCGACGAGCCCGTGCTCGTTGGCGTAGTCGTTGACGGTGCGTGTTAGCGCGGTCTTGAAGCCGGTGAGGTGGGTCCCGCCCTCGCGGGTGTTGATGTTGTTCGCGAACGCGTGGACGGAGCCCTGCAGCTCCTCCGTCGCCTGCATCGCGACCTCGACGTGGATGTCCTCGTCCTCGTCGGCGAAGTAGATGACCTCCTCGTGAATGGGAGTGCGCGTCTCGTTGAGGTACGCGACGAACTCGCGAATTCCCCCCTCGTAGCGGAACGTCTGCTCGTCGCCCGCGTCGGCGGCGTCGCCGTCCGGGTCGCGCTCGTCGGCGAGCGTGATCGCGACGCCAGAGTTGAGAAACGCCAGCTCGCGCAGGCGGCTGGCGAGCGTCGAGAACTCGAAGTCAGTGGTCTCGAAGATCTCCTCGTCGGGCCAAAAGCGGATGTACGTGCCGGTCTCCTCGCCCGCGTCCATGTCTCGGACGCGCTCGAACCCGCCCTCGACGGGCTCGCCGCGAGCGAACTCGTGGCGGTAGACGCCGCCGTCGCGTTTCACCTCGACCTCCAGCCGCTCGGAGAGGGCGTTGACGACGCTGACGCCGACCCCGTGGAGGCCGCCGGAGACCTGGTAGGACTTGGAGTCGAACTTCCCGCCGGCGTGGAGGACCGTCATGATCACTTCCAGCGCCGGTCGGTCGTACTTCTCGTGGGTGTCGACCGGGATGCCGCGCCCGTCGTCGCTGACGCTGACGGAACCGTCTCCGTGGATGGTGACTGAAATGTCGTCGCAATGACCCGCGAGGGCCTCGTCGATAGAGTTGTCGACGACCTCGTAGACGAGATGGTGCAATCCCCGACCGTCCGTGGATCCGATATACATCGCCGGACGTTTACGGACGGCCTGAAGGCCCTCGAGGACCTGTATCTGGCCGGCTCCGTATTCACTCTGCTCTGACATAGAACGTATCGGATTTAGTCAGTGCCGGGTTATAAACCCGACGCACGCGCGCGGGCGTGTACCTTCAGATCGCTAACTACTCTCAGGTCGTCCAGACCGCTAACTACTCGCAGGTCGCTAACTGCCCGTCTCGGATCTGCTACTCGTCCGCTCGTCCGTCGAGGAACGCGCGCGCCCGCTCGACGACGGCGGAACGGAGCCGAGCCGGGTCGACGGCGTCGACTCCCGCGGCGTCTCCGTCCCCGACTCGGAGGGGCTCGACCGTCGCCGGTTCCCCGCGTCGCTCGAGGGCCGCGACGACACGCTCGAACCCCTCTCGTCCGGCGTGGATCGCGGCGAGGTCGTCGGGGTCGGCCGGAGCGCCGGCCCGTCCGCCCCCGGTGCACCCGTGCTCCGCGCGAACGGCGTCGTCGCCGTCGTCCGTCTGACTCCCGATCCGTCCGCGTCCGCCGCGCTTGTTCCGAACGACGACGCCCGCGGCCGGGCCGTCGCGCCACGCCGACGTCGGGACCGCGTACTCGTCGGGGTCGAAGTCGCGGGCGTTCACCTCGCGCGCGACCGCGTTGACCGGGTCGAGTCCGACGCCCTCGAAGATCGCCGCGGCGGCGTCGGGCGGTCGGAACGCCCCGTCTCCCGTGTCCGCGCCCGCCGTCTCCTCTCCGTCCGCGCCCACCCAGACGTCGGTGCCGAGGAACGGCGGGATCCTGTCCCAGTCGTAGTCGGTCCCGCGGTGGTGGGTCGCGACGCCGAGGAACGTCACGGCGGCGGGGGCAGCGACCGCCCCCCGGAGCGCCTCCCGGTCGAACCGCCCGCGGACGTGACGGACCGCGGGCCGGAGCGCGAGCGGGACGGCGTCGAGGTCGACGTCGGTCGTCTCCGGCCCGCCGAACCGGAGGAGTCCGGACTCGTCCATCGAAAACCGAAGCCCCGTTCCGTCGATCAGTTCGAGGAGCCAGAGGTGGCCCTCCAGGAGGTCGTCGGGCGCGTCCGAATCGTCGATGTGGGGAAGGGGCGGAAACCTGCGCATGGCGTGGCGGTCGGGCGACCGGACCTGCGTCCCGCAGCGGGTTGGCTCTTTGGGAGCCCGGGGAACCCGCCGTCGATCGGCCGCGCTGTCGATCGGCTGCGCCGACGCTGAGGCGCCTCTCGCCCCCACAGCTACAAGCGACCGCCGGCCGTACCGACTCGCGATGCTACCGATCGCGGACGCTTTCGAGCACGAGTACCGGGGCTGTGAGATCCTGTACGGACGGGGCCGCGCGAGCGAGCTGAGCGCGGTCCTCGGCGACCGGGGACTCGACGCCGCGCTCGTCGTCTGCGGCTCGAACGTCGGCGCCAACGACGACCTGATGGACCCGATCCGCGAGGGGCTCGGCGACCGGCTCGCGGGGGTCTTCGACGGGACGACCCCGGACAAGCGCGTCGAGACCGCGTTCGACCTCCTCGACAGGCGGGCCGAGGTGGGCGGGGACGTCCTCGTGGCGGTCGGCGGGGGAAGCAGCCTCGACGTCGCCCGGCAGGCGACGATGCTCGACGCGGACGGTCGGGACCTCGGCGACCTCCGCGCGGACGCAACCGAGGGCCCGGAGGGGCTCGGCTCGCTCGCGCCCGGGGCGGCTCCCTCGCTGCCCGTCGTCGTGATTCCGACGACGTTCGCGGGCGCGGACCTCTCGACGGGCGGCTCGCTGGAGGTGCTGTCGGCCGACGAGTCGCCGACCGGCCAGCCGCTGACGGTCAGCGGCGACGGCGCGATGCCGGTCGTCGACCTCGCCGACCCGGCGCTGTTCGAGACGACCCCGGCGTCGGCGCTCGCGGGGTCGGCGATGAACGGCTTCGATAAGGGAATCGAGACGCCGTACGCGAGCGATGCCACCCCCGTGAGCGACGCGAGCGCGGTCCACGGGCTGCGACTCCTCGCCGACGCGCTCCCGCGTGTCGCCGGCGATCGACCGGGCGACGAGGCGGCGACCGACCGCGCGGTTGTCGGCGCGCTGCTCGTCCAGTTGCACCGACGGATCTCGGTGATCCACGCGTTCGGCCACGGGTTCGCCCGGCGGTACGACGTCCAGCAGGGCGACGTCCACGCGGTCGTCGCCCCGCACGTCCTCGCGTACCTCTTCGACGAGGTCGACGCGAGCCGCCGTGCGCTCGCCGCCGGGCTCGGAATCGAGGCGGAGGGTCGCGGCGACGACGCGGTCGCCGAGGACGTCGTCGCCGCCGTCGCGGCGGTGCGCGACGCCCTGCCGGTCCCCTCGCGGCTCCGCGACATCCCAGAGGCCGACGAGGACGATCTGCCCGCGATCGCCGAGTTCGTCGTCGACGACTGGTGTATGAACCGTGCGCCCGCCGGCCTCGACGCGACGCCGGAGGCGATCGAGGGCGTGTTGCGCGCGGCGTGGTGAGGGCGACGGCGGTCGCCCGCCGAGTCAGTCGGTCTCACACGCGTGCGTGACTCCGCCGTATTCAAATACGCGCGCGAAGACCAACGGATATGGACGATATCGACGACCAGTACGCGCCCGCTGACGTCGAGTCGGCGGTCGACGAGTACTGGGACGACGCCGACGCCTACGAGTCGGCCAAGGAGGCGCACGCCGACGACCCGCCCTTCTTCTTCGTGGACGGGCCGCCGTACACCTCCGGGCAGATGCACCTCGGGACGGCGTGGAACAAGACGCTGAAGGACGCGATCCTCCGCCACAAGCGGATGACCGGTCACCGCGTCACCGACCGCCCGGGCTACGACATGCACGGGCTCCCGATCGAGGTGAAAGTCGAGGAGGAGCTCGGTTTCGAGAACAAACGCGACATCGAGGAGTACGGGATGGAGGCGTTCATCCGGAAGTGCAAGGAGTTCGCCCTGGAGAACCGCGCGGCGATGGACGAGGACTTCAAATCCATCGGCGTGTGGATGGACTGGGACGACCCGTACGAGACGATCGACCCCGAGTACATGGAGGCCGCCTGGTGGGCGTTCTCCGAGGTCGCCGACAACGGGCTCGTCGAGCAGGGGAAACGCTCCGTCTCGCAGTGTCCGCGCTGTGAGACCGGGCTCGCCAAGAACGAGGTCGAGTACGAGGACGTCGAGGACCCCTCGATCTACGTGAAGTTCCCGCTCGCGGATCGGGAGGGGAGCCTCGTCATCTGGACGACGACGCCGTGGACAATCCCCGCGAACACCTTCGTCGCGGTCGACGAGGAGCTCACCTACAACGCGGTCCGCGCCGAGAAGGACGGCGAAGAGGAGGTGCTCTACGTCGCCGAGGCGTGCGTCGAGGACGTGCTGCAGGAGGGCCGCTACGAGGCGTACGAGGTCGAGGCCGAGCTGACGGGCGCCGACCTCGTCGGCTGGGAGTACGACCACCCGCTCGCCGATCGCGTCGCGGAGTACCCCGACTTCGAGGGCGCCGGGCGGGTGTACGCCGCCGACTACGTGGAGGCCGACCGCACCGGGCTCGTCCACTCCGCGCCGGGACACGGGGAGGAGGACTTCCAGCGCGGCACCGAGCTCGGCTTAGAGATCTTCTGTCCGGTCGGGCCGAACGGCGAGTTCGACGAGGCGGCCGGCGAGTACGCCGGCCAGTTCGTGCGCGACGCCAACGACGACATCGTCGACGACCTGGTCGCCGACGGACACATGCTCGCGCACGGCACGGTCGACCACAGCTACGGCCACTGCTGGCGCTGTGACACCGGGATCATCCAGCTGGTCACCGACCAGTGGTTCATCTCGATCACCGACGTCAAAGACGAGCTGCTCGAGAACATGGAGGACTCCGAGTGGCACCCGGGGTGGGCGCGGGACAACCGGTTCCGCGACTTCATCGAGGACGCGCCCGACTGGAACGTCTCCCGCCAGCGGTACTGGGGGATCCCGATCCCGATCTGGGTGCCGGAGGACGCCGACTCCGGGAGTCTCGACGAGGACATGATCGTCATCGGCACCCGCGAGGAGCTCGCCGAGCGCGTCGAGGAGGACGTCGACCCCGACTCGATCGACCTCCACCGCCCCGCGGTCGACGACCTGACGATCGTCGAGGACGGGACCACCTACCGCCGCGTCGAGGACGTCTTCGACGTGTGGCTCGACTCCTCGGTCGCCAGCTGGGGCACGCTCGGCTACCCCTCCGAGACGGAGGCCCACGACGAGCTGTGGCCCGCCGACTTCATCGTCGAGGCGCACGACCAGACTCGCGGCTGGTTCTGGTCGCAGCTCGGGATGGGGACCGCCGCGGTCGGCGAGATCCCCTACGAGGAGGTGCTGATGCACGGGTTCGCCAACGACGAGGACGGTCGCAAGATGTCGAAGTCGGTCGGCAACATCGTCACCCCGGAAGAGGCGATCGAGCGCGCCGGGCGCGACCCGCTGCGCACCTACCTGCTCAGCCACGACCAGCAGGGCGTGGACCTCGCGTTCGAGTGGGACGGGCTCGGCGAGCTACAGGGGAAGCTCAACATCCTCTGGAACGTGTTCCGGTTCCCGCTGGAGTACATGGAGCTCGACGGCTACGACCCCGCCGAGGCCGACCTCTCGGACGGCGAGCTGGAGCTCGTCGACGAGTGGGTGCTCTCCCGGCTCCAGTCCGTCGAGACCGAGGTGACGGAGGCGTGGGCCGACTACCGCGTCAGCGACGCCGTCAACGCCGTGATCGGATTCGTCACGCAGGACGTCTCGCGGTTCTACGTGAAGGCGGTCCGCGACCGGATGTGGGAGGAGGCCGACTCCGCCTCGAAGCGCGGCGCCTACGCGACGCTCGCGGCCGTCCTCGACGAGGTGATCCGCCTGCTCGCGCCGATCGCGCCGTACCTGACCGAGCGCATGTACCAGACGCTCGACGGCTCGGCGACCACCGTCCACCAGCTCGACTATCCCG
>NZ_JAXRUU010000065.1:0-16772 GCF_034497445.1 Halorubrum sp. AD140 | reverse complement strand
AGCGCGCGGTCGGGTGGCCGGCGTCGAGGGCGAACCCGCCCGCCTCGAACGTCGCGACGCCGACGCCGGAGCGCCCGCCACGGCCGAGCGCCGGAGCGCGTTTGCGGACGGAGGGTTCGGTATCGTGGGCGGCCGCGACCGCCGCGAGCGTCGCCGCGGCCAGCTGGGTGCCGCTTCCGAGCCCGGCGTGGCGCGGGAGCGTCTCGCGGAGCGCGACGCGCGCCCCGTCGACGCCGAGCAGGTCGACGGCGACGCGGGCGTACTCGCGGACGTCGTCGCGGATAGCGGGGTCGGCGGCGGGGTCGTCGCCGTCGAGCGTCTCGACGGTTACCGCCTTGGCGGGGTCGGCGTCGACGACCACCCGAGGCTCCGCGAGGCCGAGGCCGAGGGCGCCGTACAGCCGCTCGTGCGAGAGGCTGAGGTTACAGAAGCCGAAGTGGAGCCGGGCCCCGGCGCTCGCGCGTGCCATTACGTTGATATTCAGTTGGGAACCGACCGGTAAAGGCTGCGTGACAGTGGCGGGCGTTGCCTCCGGCTCCGAGCGACACCACGGCAAACGGGAACCGTGCGTGGAGTCGATCGGCGCGTGACTGACCGGGAGCTGTCGTCAGGCTGCCCCCGTCTCGCGGTTCCGTCGAAACGACCGCGTGAGAGACCGAGGGTCCCGCTGCGTACGGAGGGTGGGCACGGAGTGTACCACCTTCAGATAAATTCATTAACACGTTCGACGTGCTATCTGATCGCATACGGGAAGGGCCCGTGTCACGCGGAGGGAGAAGACATGACGCAAGACAGCACCCGATTGCCGGATGCGCAGTGTGCACGACGAACGGTTCTTCGAACGGCGGCGGTCGCAGGTGGGGTCTACGGTGGGGTGGGGGTGGCCTCGGCGACCACCTCGCGCGGTTCGGACGCGAAGGGGTTCCCACCCGACGGGATCACCCGCTACGGTGAGAGCGTCGACCTCGGCGACGGCGAAGTGCGACTGTTCACCACCGAGACCCCGTCCGGAAAGCCGAGGTACCACGGCGTCGAGTTCGATCGATCGGCGCTCGAGGGGCTGCCGGACTCGGCGGCGTTGGAGGGCTCGGGCGAAGAGCGGTACACTGACAAGTACGGCCCAGACGGAGAAGCGCTCGAGATCCACAACAAGTGGTCGCTGGAGTTCTTCGTGTCGTTCCCGAGCGCGGCGAACACGCCGTTCACGTTCCTCGGTCTCAACTGGAACCCGGAGGGACACCCGGGCGGTGGCGGCGCCTGGTCGAAGCCGCACTTCGACATCCACTTCCACATGCTGGACGCGGGGGTCGTCGACGAGATCGAGGGGCCGGAACTGCCGCCGTACGACGAGATAACGGGACGGGACGACGGGGGAGTACCCACGCAGATCGGCTCCGAACTCGAAGCGGACCAGATCCCGGAGGGGTACGTCCGCTCCCCGCCGGCAGAGGCCGAGGAACGCTACATCACCGACATGGGCGAACACCTGGCGCCCGCGGACGCGCCGGAACTCCCCGGCGCGCCCGAGAAGTTCTCGAACACCCTGATACAGGGCTTCGTCGGGTTGGACGACAACGGAGCGGATCCGAACGCGGGAGAGAACCCGCAGCTAGCGTTCCTCGAACCGATGATCACGAGGGAGTTCCTCGAGGGGTTCTCCGGAACCGAGTCGTACGATATCTCCCAGCCGAAGGCGTACCCCCACGACCAGCGACATCCGACGACGTACAGCGTTCGAGACGTGCCCGCAGCGGACGCGATCGTCGTGGTGCTACAGGACTTCGAAGAGACGTGAGCAGTTCGCGCCTGGCTCACTCCTGCCAGTCCGGATTCGCGCGCGGCGGCGAGAAGATGTCGTACCCCACGACCGTCTCGTCGCCGTCGTTGCGCGCGGCGTGCGGCTCGTCGCCGGGGATGACGTAGGTGTCACCGGCCTCGACGACCAGCTCCTCGCCGTCGACGACGAAGGTGATCGCCCCCTCGGTGATCACGCCGATCTGCTCGTGCGGGTGGTCGTGTGTGGGAACTTCGGCACCCGGCTCGATGACGAACAGCTGGATGCTGGTGTCCTCGCCGACCGCGCCCTGCGTGAGGAACACGTCGTCGACCGCCTCGACCGCCTCGACGTCCGCGTCGGATACGACGTCCATGAGAGAGCCGCCGACCGGGAGCGACTTAAATAGGGCGGGTGGGGCGGCGGACGGAACGCGCGAGCGCGACTCCACCGCCTACGGGAACGGGTGGTACGCCTTCTCCAGATCGGGCTCGAATCCCATCGATCGGGGCACGTCGCGGGCGCGGTCGCCGAAGAACGGCTCGCCCGTGAACAGCGGCTGCGCGTCCGGGACCAGGACGCGAACCGCCTCGAACCCCAACCCGGCGAGGTCTCGGGTCGTGACCCGCGCGACGTACGGCTCCAGCCCGACGGCCTCGACGCGGTCGACGACCGCCTCCAGCTCCGCGGTCCCCGAGAGCTCCCGCTCGCCGAGCGCGTCGGCGGAGACGCTCGCGTCCGGGTCGAAGAACGCCTGCGTCTCGTCGGGGAAGTCGGCGTGACGGCCGATCGCGGCGCCCTCGTCGTCGGCCGCCTCCGGCCCCATCGACCGGAGCTCCGTCCAGTTCTGGAGCGCCTCCGCGAGCGCGCCCCGGGCCGCGGCGACCGGGTCGAGGTCGGCGCCCGACCCGGCCGCGAATCGGGGCCAGTCGCCCTCGCGGTGGACGCCCACGGCGACGACGGGCACGTCGACGTCGGTCGTCACGAGCAGCGGCGTGACCGAGAGCGACTCTGCCCGCGCGCGCTTCTCTAACTCGGCGACGATCGGGTCCTCGACCGCCAGCCCGAGCGGCTCCGTCGTCGAGTACCAGCTGGTCATCGTCGCGTCGCGCTCGATCGCCTCGTAGAGCCCCGAGAGCGCGGCCTCCGGGCCGGAGTTCCCGAGCCCGAGCCCGGTGGTGATCGCGGGGCGGTACCGGCGCTCCGGCGGCGGGAAGTGAACGAACTCCGCCGGGAGACTCGCCGGCTCGCCGGTCGCGAGGTCCTCGCCGGTCACCCACGCGAGCCGGTCGTCGCGGTCGTACGCCTCGGCGTCGTCGGGTCGCACGAACGCATCCGGCGGCACCGGGTTCGGGACGTTCGCGGCCGGCGCGCGCGTGAACGACGCCTCGCGGTAGACCCCCGCCGCGTACCGCTCTAACCCCTCGCCGAGCGCCTTCATGAACGCCGCGTCCCAGCCGGCGTCGACGCCGCCGCCGAACTCCGCGGCCCGGGCGTCGGAGAAGGGGGTGGTGTCGGCGACGCGCGCGACGTAGTACGGCACCGGGAACGACTCCCGCTCGCCGACCTCCGAGAGCGCGCCGATCCGGGGGTCGACCGCCCGCTCGGCGCGGTCGATCGACTCGTCGAGCGGGCGCTCCGCGTGCGCTCGCGGCAGCGCGTCGCCGGGGGCGTCGCCGCAGTCGCAGCCGGGGACGGGGAGGAGGGTCCGCTCCGCGCCCGGCACCTCGACGACCGTGTCCGCGACCGGGTCGCCCGCGAGCAGCCTGATGACGCGGCGTCCCGCGAGCGCGCCGGCGTAGCGCACCGCCGACCGCCGGCCCTTCGGGGCGTCCGCCGGCTCCGTCCCGCCGCTTTCGACCCGCGCTCCGAGGCAGTCGTAGCAGGCCTCGTCGAAGACGGTCACCGCGGCGTCGACGTCCTCGAGCGGGACGCCGCCGAGGCCGCCCACCTCGACGCCGACCCAGCGGTCGAGCGCGTCGTTGGCGGCCGCGAACGCCCTCGATCCGGCGGTGTCAATCACGACCGCGAGGTCGAAGCCGTCCAGGAGCCCCGGCTCGACCGGCATCACGTTCACGTCGACGTCGCCGAGCGCGGCCGCGACGGCGTCGACCGCGGGGCCCTCGCCGACAAGTCCGATGTCCATGTCGCGTCCGACGCGAAGGAGCGGAAAAAAACCGCGGGTGGCGGCGGGGAGTGACGACGGGTGGAGGTCGAAAGGGCGGGTCCGGCGGGCGAGAGAGGAGACGGGTCCGGGATCAGGCCGTCATCTCGCTCGCGGCCGAGGCGAGCTCGTCGGCGTCGACGCCGTGGAGCCGGTTGTCGCCGAGCTTGAGCCGGAGCCGGGGGCGGCCGACGTCGATCGGGACCTTCTCGGTGTCGATGATCCCCTGGTCCTCGAGGCGGGTCTTCGTCCGGGAGAACGTCGCCTTCGAGGCGATCCCGACGTCCTCGCCCCACTTCGAGATGTCGTAGAGGAGCACGTCGTTCTTCGCGGCGACGAGCAGCGAGACGGTCACCTCGTCGAGGGCGGCGTCCGCGGACTCCATCGAGGCGAGCACGGCGTCGAAGTCGTCGCGGGTGGCCTCGCCGATCTCGGCGGCCATCGTCTCGCGAACGCGGCTGAGCGCCGGCGTCCGGAGCCCGTACTCCTCGGCCGCCTCGAAGGCGTCGCGGTGCGTCGCGAACACCTCGTCGACGAACGCCTCGTCGTCGGACGAGAGCGCGGCGACGTGATCGCCGGCGCCAACGAGAACGACGACGCGCGACGGGGAGACGAACAGCGCGTTGTCGACGTCGGTCGAGAGCACGCGGAGCCCCAGCGACCCGTCGGCGACGAGGTCGGCCGCCTTCGAGGCGACGAGGAAGTCGTCGGTCACGTCCTTCAGCGTCCGTTCGTCCGCCAGCATCGACAGCGAGGGCAGGTCGTCTCGGCCGGTCGCCGCCTCGACGAGCGATACGATCGTCTCCGCCGACGGGTCGACGACGAGGAGCTCCTCGTCGTCGGCGGCGAACGCCGCGTCGAGAACGTTCTCGACGTCCGTCTCCAGTAAATTCGACACCATATATCTCTCCGGATAAAAGCCAGATGCGTATTTAATATTAACGGGATTGGAGGAGTGAACAACGCGGTTACGGCCCCCGAAACGGCCGAAAACGGCGGATCCACTCGACGGCATGGAACGAGGATCGGACGGCCCGCCGGGCACGCGACAGCGACGACGTGACGGAAGGATTAATGCGCGATCGCACCGGCGTTCGTACATGGACACCGAGCACGTTCGGGAGGTCGATCCGGCGGTCGCCGACGCGCTGGCCGGCGAGCGCGACAGACAGGAGCAGACGCTCGCGATGATCGCCAGCGAGAACCACGTCAGCGAGGCGGTGCTGGAGGCGCAGGGGAGCGTCCTCACGAACAAGTACGCCGAGGGCTACCCGGGCGCGCGGTACTACGCCGGCTGCGAGTACGCCGACGAGGTCGAGGAGCTCGCGATCGAGCGCGCCACGGAGCTGTGGGGCGCCGAGCACGTCAACGTCCAGCCGCACTCGGGGACGCAGGCGAACCAGGCGGTGTACTACGCGGTGTTGGAGCCGGGCGACAAGATCCTCTCGCTCGACCTGACCCACGGCGGGCACCTCTCGCACGGCCACCCCGCGAACTTCACCGGACAGATCTACGAGGTCGAGCAGTACGAGGTCGACCCCGAGACGGGGTACATCGACTACGAGGGGCTCCGCGAGACGGCCGAGGAGTTCGAGCCCGACATCGTCGTCTCCGGCTACTCGGCGTACCCGCGGACCGTCGACTGGGAGGCGATCCAGGCCGCCGCCGACGCGGTCGACGCCTACCACCTGGCCGACATCGCGCACATCACCGGGCTCGTCGCGGCCGGTGTCCACCCCTCGCCGGTCGGGATCGCGGACTTCGTCACCGGCTCGACCCACAAGACGATCCGCGCCGGCCGCGGCGGGATCGTGATGTGCGACGAGGAGTACGCGGACGACGTCGACAAGGCCGTGTTCCCCGGCGGGCAGGGCGGCCCGCTGATGCACAACGTCGCCGGCAAGGCGGTGGGGTTCAAGGAGGCGCTCGAACCCGAGTTCGAGGAGTACGCGCAGCGGGTCGTGGACAACGCGGAGATCCTCGCCGAGACGCTTCAAGGGCACGGGCTCTCTCTGGTCTCCGGCGGCACCGACAACCACCTCGTGCTGGTCGACCTCCGCGACTCGCACCCGGACCTGCCGGGCGGCGACGCCGAGGACGCGCTCGCGGCCGCGAACATCGTGCTCAACGGGAACACCGTGCCGGGGGAGACGCGATCGCCGTTCAACCCGTCGGGGATCCGCGCGGGGACGGCCGGGCTCACGACCCGCGGCTTCGACGAGGCCGCGATCGAGGAGGTCGGCGACCTCATCTACCGCGTCGTCGACGACGTCGACAGCGACGACGTCATCTACGAGGTCGGCGAGCGCGTCGTCGAGCTCTGCGAGGCGCACCCACTCTACGAGTAGTCGTGGGCGAGGGCCGGCGGAGCGACCCCCGGACGGAATCCGTGCGTACAAAGTAGGAGGGGCGACGACGGGTCTCCATGGCCGACTCGTCGTTCCTCGCAGCACGGCTCGACCGCGGCGCCGTCCCGCTCGCGGTCGGAGACCTGATCACGCTGATCGCCCTATTGACCGTCGGCACGCTCAACCACACAACGGTCGAGTTCCTGTCGTCGAACCCGCTGTACCTGCTGGAGGTGTTCGCGCCGTTCCTGATCGCGTGGGCGCTCGTCGCGCCGCTCGTGGGCGCCTACTCGGCCGGCGCCGTCGAGACCGCGAAGTCGTCGGTCCCGCTCGTGATCCGCTCGTGGATTCCGGCGGCGCTGGTCGGACTGGCGCTCCGCGAGTTCGTCTTCAGGGGCGGGGCCGCGCTCTCGTTCGCCGTGGTCATGCTCGTGTTGGGATCGCTCGCGCTGGGCGGCTGGCGCGCCCTCTACTTCCGTCTCAGGTAGGCGGTCGTCGCGTCCCGATTCACGATCGGCACCCTGTTTCCGACCCCGCGGCGATGTGTACGTCCTCATAACTTATGAGGTCCTTCGATGTGAACACGAGAGCTATCACGTCGAACCCCGAGAAAAATTTAATAGGCATTTTGCCCTACGATACGGTGGATCATGACTGGATACTACGACTACGTTCTCGGGCTCATCCCGGCAGCGCTGATCGGTGTGACCGCCTTCCTGAACCTGGTGGGGTTGTCGTTGACGGCCGCGCTGCCCGGAGGTGCGCTCGTCGCGGGGGCCATCGTGGCCCACGCGCTGTTCGTCCGAACTCCAGTCGCCGGTGACCGGCGCGCACGGATCGACCGATCCGCCGGCGAATCGGCCGGAGGCGCGCGTGGTCGACCGGTCGACCGCTCTCGCCGCCGTTCCCCCTCGCGCGGCGCGTCCGACTGATCGACGTCGAGTCCCGTCGGTCGCGTCCCGGGTCCCCGTACGGTTTAGTCGTCCGGGACCGAGCGGTCGGGTATGACAGAGACGCTGTTCCTCGCGAGCGCCGACGTCGACGACCTCGCCGAGCCGGCCGACTACGTCGCCGCCGTGCGCGACGCGTACCGACAGGTCGGCGAGGGGGCGCCGGCGGAGCCGCGAACGGCGCTGTTCAACCGCGATCCGGCGGGAATGTTGACCGCCTACACCGCGATCCTCCCGGAGACCGGGGCGATGGGGGGATACACCTACTCCGCGGGCTTCGGGGCCGGCGACGCGTGGTTTATGACCCCCCTGTTCGACGCCGAGTCGGGCGAGCCGCTGGCGCTGCTCGACGGCGCCTCGATGAACCCGTTCAAGACGGGCGCCGCGGGCGCGGTCGCGGTCGACGCGCTCGCCCGCGAGGACGCGACTGAGGTCGCCGTGATCGGGAGCGGGGCGCAGGCCCGCGGCCAGCTCGCGACCACCGCGACCGTCCGGGAGTTCGAAGCCGTGCGGGTGTTCTCGCCGACCGCCGAGCACCGCGAGGCGTTCGCCGACGAGTTCGCCGACCGGATCGAGCCCGAGGTCACGGCGGTCGCGAGCGCGGGCGCGGCGGTCGCCGGGGCCGACGTGGTGATCACGGCGACGAACGCGAGCGACCCCGTGATCGACGACGCCGACGTCGAGCCCGGCGCTCACGTCACGGCGATGGGACAGTACAATCCGAAGAAGAACGAGCTCCCGCCGGAGCTCATCGCCCGGTCGACGTACGTCCCAGACATCCGCGAGCGGGCGAGCCGGGACGCGGGGTCGTTCCTGGCCGCCCTCGACGCCGGGCTCGTCGACGAGGACCACGTCGCGGCCGACCTCGGCGAGGTCGTCTCCGGCGGGCACCCCGGTCGGACGAGCGAGGACGAGATCACCGTGTTCGACTCCGGCGGGACCGGGATCGAGACGGTCGCGGCCGCGCACATGCTGTACGAGCGGGCGAGCGAGGCGGGCCGCGGCCAGCCGCTCGACGTCGCGCCAGCGAGCGAGGCGCTCACGGGGCGATGACTCGCGAGGGGAATCGCGACCGCCCGGTTTTTACTCGTGGGACGGGGACGGGTACGCGATGACTCCGGCGCGGGATCCCGACGCGAACGGCCCGGAGGCGAGCGCCGCGAGCGACGCGGCCGACCTCGACGGCGAGTTCGGCTTCGCCGAGCCGTCGACCGACCAGTCGTTCGAGAACGCGCTGGCGAAGGCCCGCGACGGCGCCCGCCTCTCCGTCGACGACGCGGTCGAGCTGCTCGCGACCGGCACGGACGCCGACGGGATCGACCGGGTTCGGAAGGAGCGGGTGTTGGAGGCCGCCGACCGCCGCCGCCGCGAGGAGGTCGGCGACGAGGTCACGTTCGTCGCCAACCTCAACAATAACGTCACCACCGCCTGCAACACGGGCTGTCTGTTCTGTAACTTCAAGGACTCCGCGCACGCGTTCGAGGCCGACAGCGACGCGGACCACGCGGGGTTCACCAAGACCCCCACGGAGTCCCGGCGGATCGTCGAGGACGCCCTCGAGATGGGGGTCTACGAGGTGTGTTCCGTCTCGGGGCTCCACCCCGCCCTCGCGCTGAACGCCGAGCACCACGAGATCCTGGCCGCCCGCGACGACCCCGCGAGCGAGGTGAACTACAGGCCGCCGGCGGCGTACGCGACAGACCCGGGGACGTACCTGGAGCAGATGCGCGCGATGTCGGTTGGCGGCGTCCACCTCCACTCGATGACGCCCGAGGAGGCGTACCACGCCGCCCGCGGCACCGACTGGGACTACGAGACGGTGTACCGCGAGCTGGCGGCCGCCGGCCTCGACTCGGCGCCCGGCACCGCCGCGGAGATCCTCGTCGACGAGGTCCGCGACGTGATCTGCCCGGGGAAGATCCGCACCGACGACTGGGTGGCGGCGATGGAGGGCGCGGTCGCGGCCGGGCTCGACGTCACCTCGACGATGATGTACGGCCACGTCGAGACGGTCGAACACCGCGCGCGACACCTGCAGGTGATCCGCGACCTTCAGGACCGCACGGGCGGAATCACGGAGTTCGTCCCGCTCTCGTTCATCCACCGGAACACCCCGCTCTACCGGCACGGCGTCGTCGACTCCGGCCCCTCCCGCGACGAGGACGAGCTGGTGGTCGCGGTCGCGCGCCTCTTCCTCGACAACGTCGACCACGTCCAGGCGTCGTGGGTGAAGTCGGGCGACGCCCACGGCCTGAAGCTGCTCAACTGCGGCGCCGACGACTTCATGGGCACCATCCTCTCGGAGGAGATAACCAAGCGCGCGGGCGGCGAGCACGGCGAGTACCGCTCGTTCGAGGACTACGTCGAGATGATAACCGCGATCGGGCGCACTCCGGTCGAGCGCTCCACCGACTACCGCACCCGTCGCCGGATCGACCCCGACGACGGACCCCACGGGCCGCGGCTCGGACCGCGGGCCGACGGCACGCCGATGCTTCCCGACCGGTCGGCCGACGGCGCGAGCCCCGAGGGAGGGTCTGCCGGCGCCGGCGACTGAGCCGGACGCGTTCGACCCCCGCCTCCCAGCGAGCGGGAACCGGCGGAAAGCCCTTTGTATTGGTACTCGTTCGCAGGAACGACGATGCCCGCGTCTGACGCCCGATCTGTGGACCTCACGCGCTCCGACGAGCGCGTGCTCGCGTACCTCGTCGACGTGGGGACCGACTACCCGGCGTTCGTCGCGAGCAACACCGGGCTGTACCTCGCCTACGTCGAGTCCCGACTCGACGCGCTCGAAGCGGCGGGGCTCGTCGAGCGGGTCAGCGGCGAGGCGGTGTACCGGGCCACCGACGCCGGTGCGGGCGCGCTTTGCGAGGACTGCGCGTCGTGGTCGGACTGACGGGTCGGGGTTCGGTCGCGAGCTACCGACCGAGTTCCGCGTGCGCCGACGAGAGGTGTCTGGAGCCGAGCGCCGCGAGCAGCGAGAGCTCGCCCGCGAGCGCGCCGACCGCGATGGCCTCCGCGAGCGCGTCGCCGTTGCTCCCGGCGGGGTCGCCGCCGCCGCGGACGCCCAGCACGTCGAGGCCGGCGGCCTGCGTCGGCAGCTTGGTTCCCCCGCCGACGGTACCCACCTCCAGGCTCGCCAGCGAGACGGAGCAGTAGAGGTCGCCGTCCGGCGTCGCCTCCGCGGTCGTGATCGCGTTCGCGCCCTCGACGACCTGCGCCTCGTCCTGCCCGGTCGCGAGGAACATCGCCGCGACCGCGTTGGCGACGTGCGCGTTGAAGCCGAGTCCGCCCGCCTTCGCGGAGCCGACGAGGTTCTTCCGGGTGTTGATCTCGGCGACCGCCTCGGGGGTCGTGTGGAGCCGCTCCTCGACCACCTCGCGGGGGACCTCGACGTCGGCGCTCACCGACCGGCCGCGCCCCTCGACCGCGTTGATCGCGGCGGGCTTCTTGTCCGAACAGAGGTTCCCGGAGAGCGCGACGAGCGCGGCGTCCGTCTCGGCCTCGATGACGTCGCAGGCCTCCCGCGTCGCGATGGTGGCCATGTTCATCCCCATCGCGTCCTTCGTGTCGTAGCGGAACCGAAGGTAGACGTTGTTGCCGACCACGTACGGCGTCACGTCGAGCAGCTCGCCGTGGCTCGTCGTCGACTCGGCGGCCTCCCGCAGCGCGTCCTCGCCGTCGCGGACCCACGCGACGAGCGCCTCCGCCTCGGCGACGTCTTTGACGCGGAAGACGGGCGCGCGGGTCATCCCGCGCTTGGTCACGCGCGCGGTCGCCCCGCCGGCGTCGTTGACGACCGAGCAGCCGCGGTTGATCGAGGCGACCAGCGCGCCCTCGGTCGTCGCCAGCGGGAGGTAGCGCTCGCTGGCGAGCGCGCCGCCGTCGATCGCCACCGGACCGGCGACGCCGAGCGGCACCTGCACCGCGCCGATCATGTTCTCGATGTTCGACCCGTGGGCGTCGGCCGCGTCGAACGCGTACTCGCCCAGGACGTCGACGTCGGCGTCGGCGGTCTCGGCGACGAGGAGTCGGCGGGCGGCCGCGGCGGTGTCGGCGTCGGCGTGCTCCTCCAGCTCGTGGAAGCGGACGTCGCCGGCGCGGACGCGCTCCGCGAGCGACGCGGGAGTGGGTTCCGTCATGGAGTGGTCTCCTCGCGGCGCGTGCTAATGAGTGTCGGTTCCGCGGGGTCTCGGGTGTCGACCGCGCGTTCGCGTTCGGCCGCCGGGCCGGAGGCGGCGGACCCCGCTACCGTCCGACGAACCCGGAGAGCCGCTCTCGGAGCGACTCGCCGCCGAGCTTGAGGTAGTAGGCGTCGCCGCCGTCCTCGTAGTAGTCGTCGATCCGGCGGACGACCTCGAACCCGAGGTGCTCGTAGAAGCCGAGCGCCCCCCGGTTGGTCGTCCGGGCGTGACAGGTGACCGACCGGTGATCGGCGGCGACGTCGGCGACGAGCCGCTCCGCGTGGCCGCGCCCGCGGTGGTCCGGGTGGACGGCGAGAAAGAGGACGTAGCCGTCGCGGCGGACCGAGGCGAACGCGACGAGCGCGTCGTTCTCGACGAGCAGATGTGTCGTGGAGCGGCGATAGGCGTCGGTGAAGAAGCCTCGACGTTGTCTGAGGACCCCCTCTTCGGATCGGATCCGCTCTTTGAGGTCCCACGCCGCGGCGGCGTACTCGGACGCTCCGGGCGGGTCCGTCCGTTTCTCCACGTTGACGCTCACTGCAAGAAGGTAACACGCCAGCAGAATATAACTCCACCGCCACCGGGGAGGGTTGCGGTCGGTCCGCTCCGGCGCGAGCCGAGCCTCTTTTCGCCGACCGCATCCGCCGACGGAAGCGTTTTGGCCAGGTCGGCCGTGGTGCCGACAATGGCCGCCGAATCGCCGTCTGAACGAGACCGCCTCAGACGGGGGTTCCTGACCGGGGTCGCCGTCATCGTTCCCTCCGTCATCACCCTCGCCGTGCTCGGTGTCGCGTTCAACGCGGTGTACAACTACCTGGACGCGTTCTCGTCGGCGATCGGTCCGATGGTTCCGCCGTCGGCGCTCCCGATCAGCCGCGAACTGGCCGTCGAGCTCGTGACGCCCGTCGTGTTCGTCGGGTCGATCCTCCTGCTCGGGCTCGCCGTCGAGTCGACGCGGTACGGCGAGCGCGCGGTCGACTACGCCGACTACGCGATCGAGCAGATCCCCGGTGTCGGCTCGGTGTACCGCGGGTTCAGACAGATGAGCGACGTCATGCTGGAGTCCGACGACGAGAACTTCCGGGAGGTGGTCCTCGTCGAGTTCCCCACCGAGGAGGTCTACACGCTCGCGTTCGTCACGAGCCGGACCCCGACGGGGGTCGCGGCCGTCGCCGAGAGCGGCGAGATGCGGACGGTGTTCATGCCGATGGCACCGAACCCGGTGATGGGTGGACACGTCCTGTTCGTCCCCGAGCGCCGGATCGTTGAGGTGGACCTGACCGTCGAGGAGGGGGTTCGAGCGCTGATGACGAGCGGCGTCGCTCTCGAATGCGCCGCGGCCGACGCCGACGGCGTCTCGCCGTCACAGGTCCGCAGCGGTACCCCGGGCGACCGACTCGGCTCGTATCACTCTCCGGGGTCTGACGCCGCGAAGCGCCCGACCGGCGAGAGCGGCGGACCGACCGGCGAGAGCGGCGAAGCAGACGACGAGTGGAGCGGAGCCGACGATCCGGGGGACGAGCCGTGAGCTTCGAACTCCGCGACCACACCGCCGACGTGGCGGTCGAGGCGACCGCGCCGACCCTCGCGGCGCTGTTCGAGTCCGTCGCCGACGGGCTCACCGCCGCGAGCTGCGAGGCGGTCCCCGAGAGTGGACGCCGGTTCGAGCTCACCGTGACCGCCGAGAGCCGGGAGGCGCTGCTGTTCGACTACCTCGATCAGCTGATCTACGAGCGGGACGTGCGGCTCGTGCTTCCGGCGGCCCACCGGTGTGCGGTCTCGGGACCAGCCGAGCCGCCGCCGGACGACGAGCCAGCACAGCGGGACGACCCCCACGCGTGGACCGTCGAGGCGAGCGCCCGCGGGGTTCCGCTCGACGACGTCGCGGCCCGGGAGATAAAGGCGGTCACCTACTCGGAGATGCGTCTCGAGCGACGCGGCGAGGGGTGGTACGCGTACGTCGTCTTCGACGTCTGAGCGCTCCGAAAGCCGCGAAACGCTCCGTACCGTGGAAACGGTTATGCGTCTGCGACCTGTCATTACTGTATGTCACAGCCGCCGACGGCGGCGACCGGGCAACGCTGGCGCGCCGGGGCGATCGGCGGTCTCGCCGCCGGCGCAGCGATGGGCGTCGTGTTACACGCGGTGTTGGGCCTCATGCCGACGATCGGCGGGCTCGTCGGCGTCAGAACGACTCTCGCCGGGTGGGCGGTTCACCTGTTCAACAGCACGCTGTTCGGGCTCCTGTTCGTCGCGCTCTTCGACCGTCCCTTCTTCGACGACCTGCGCGCCGACGTCGGCGGCTGGCTCTCGCTCGGCGTCGTCCACTCGGCGCTGCTCGGGACGATCACCGGTGGGCTGCTGTTGCCGACCGCGATCGCGCTCGGAGGGGCGACGTCGCTGCCGATCCCCACGCTGCCGGTCCCCGGGATCACGGCGAGCTTCGAGTTCGGGGCGATCATCGCAGTCGCCCACCTGATCTACGGGCTCGTGCTCGGTCGCGTCTTCGCCGCGCTCACGCTCGCCGACGGCGGGACCGGCTAGCTGCCGTTGGACTCGGTCGACCGGTTGGGCCCGTGGCGGGTGGTCGCGAGCGACCCGCACCGTCTCGCCCCTCGCGCCCGCCTGACGCAACGCCCTTCTCCCCCCGCACCGAACGCCGGGTATGACCACGCGCGAGTTCGACGGGATCCGACTGGAGAAGGTGCGCGAGCACGTCTGGGAGATCCCCCGCGAGGGCGACATGAACGTCCCGGCGCGGGTCCTCGCCAGCGAGGCGCTCTTGGAGGAGATCGGTGAGGACGCCACGCTCCGGCAGCTGAAAAACGCCACGCACCTGCCCGGAATGGTCGAGCCCGCCCTCTGTATGCCCGACGGCCACCAGGGGTACGGCTTCCCGGTCGGCGGCGTCGGCGCCATCGACACCCGGACAGGCTGTATTTCGCCCGGAGCGGTCGGCTACGACATAAATTGCGGCGTAAGGATGGTGAATACAAATCTCACCTACGACGACGTTCGCGGCCGCGAGTCCGAGCTCGTCGACGCGCTCTTCGAGGCGATTCCGTCCGGGCTCGGCGGCGGCGGGGTGATCGAGGGCGACGCCGACGCGATCGAGGGCGCCCTCGAACGGGGCGTCGAGTGGGCGGTCGAGGAGGGATACGGGATCGAGAGCGACCTCGCGCGCTGCGAGGACGAGGGCCGGAGACCCGACGCCCGGCCGGAGTACGTCTCCCAGAAGGCGACGGACCGCGGACGCAACCAGATGGGCTCGCTCGGGTCGGGGAACCACTTCCTGGAGGTCCAGCGCGTCACCGACCTGTTCTTGGAGGACGTCGCCGAGGCGTACGGGCTCGAAGCGGACGGGATCGTCGTTCTGATCCACTGCGGGAGCCGCGGGCTCGGCCACCAGACCTGCAACGACTACCTGCGACGGATCGAGAAGACGCACGGGGACCTCCTCGACTCGCTGCCCGACAAGGAGCTCGCGGCCGCGCCCGCCGGCTCCGCGCTGGCCGAGGAGTACTACGGCGCGATGGGCGCGTGCATCAACTTCGCGTGGGTGAACCGGCAGCTGATCACCCACCAGGCCCGCGAGACGTTCGGCGAGGTGTTCGACGCCGACCCCATAGCGGACCTCGGGATGGAGCTCCTGTACGACGTGGCGCACAACATCGCGAAGAAGGAGACCCACGAGGTCGGCGTCGACGCCGACGGGCGCCCGGCGGTCGGTGACGAGGCCGTGGGCCGCGCGGACCGGGAGCTGTACGTCCACCGAAAGGGCGCCACGCGCGCGTTCCCCGCGGGCCACGAGGACGTACCCGAGTCGTACCGCGACGTGGGCCAGCCCGTGATCATCCCCGGGAGCATGGGCGCCGGCTCGTACGTGCTCCGCGGCGGCGCCGAGTCGATGCGCGTCTCCTTCGGCTCCACCGCTCACGGCGCCGGCCGACTGATGAGCCGGACGCAGGCGAAACAGGAGTTCTGGGGCGAGGACGTGCAAGACGACCTCGAATCGGGCCAGCAGATCTACGTGAAAGCGCAGTCGGGCGCGACCATCGCCGAGGAGGCGCCCGGCGTGTACAAGGACATCGACGAGGTGATCCGCGTCAGCGACGAGCTGGGTATCGGCGACAAGGTGGCGCGGACGTTCCCCGTCTGCAACATCAAGGGCTAGCGACGCCCCGCACGCACCAGGCGACGAAGGGACGGATCGCGGCGGTCCGGCTCAGCGCTCTCGCTTCGCCCGCCGCCCGAGGTGCTCCTCGACGGCCTCCACCTTCCGGGCGGCGGTCGTGTCCGCCGTCCGCTTGTCGTCGACCTTCAGTACCGTCGAGACGCGGTCGCCGTCGACGGCCTCGTGGGCGGCCGCGGCCGCGGCGAACACCGTCTCGGCGTCGTTGGCCTCGATCACGGTGCCCATCGGGTTCGTCTCGTAGCTCACGTCGAACTCGTCGAGCGCGGCGACGGCTTTAGCGACCTCCTCGGCCAGACTTCCCTCGATCACCGGCGCGACGCTCAACAGCGCGACCGTGGTCATGGCCGCGGATTCGCGACGCTGGAACTTAAAAACGGGCGCCCACTCGCCCGGGCCTATTACCGGTCGAGGGCGTCCCGCAGGAAGGAGAGCTGGTGGCCGACCGCCGGCTCGAAGTCCTCGCCGAGCGGGGAGAAGTGGTCGGCGGGCATGGTGACCACGGTCCCGCGCGCGAGCCGCTCGCCGGCGTCGACGACCGCCTCGCTGTCGACGATGGTGTCGTCGGTCCCGGCCAAGAGCAGGGTCGGCGCCCGGATCTCGCCGATCCGCTCGACCGGGCGGTAGTTCGCGACGCGCAGCAGCGACCGCGCCGGCGTCTCGTTTCGCCACGACGACTCGCGGTCGACCAGGTCGAGGTACTTCCGCTTCGTCCCCGGCTCGGTGATCGCCGCGAGCTCCTCGGTCCCCCCGACGATCGGAACGGTCCGCCCGCGGCCCATCCGGTGTCCGATCAGGTCCCGGAGCCCGGCGATCCCGGAGCGCGCGAGGTACCTGCCGCCTCTGCGTCGGGCGATCGCTCGACCGTCGAGCATCGGGACCGCGCCGATCACGGCGTCGACGTCGCCCCGATCGGCGGCGAGCGTGAGGACGTGTGCCGCCGACAGCGACGCGCCCAAGAGCACGAGATCGCGGCCGACGGCGTCGACGCGGCGGACGCGGTCGATCGCGGCCGCGTAGTCCTCGCGCTGGTCCGCGGGGTGGACCGCCTGCGAGTCGCCGTCGGAGGCGCCGAACTCGCGGTAGTCGAACAGGAACGCGGCGTAGCCGGCGTCGGCGAAGCGCTCCGCGACCGCCGGGTAGCCGAAGCTCCGCTC
>NZ_JAXRUU010000064.1:0-16861 GCF_034497445.1 Halorubrum sp. AD140 | reverse complement strand
CACGACTCGACGATGTCGGTCGCGCGGTCGGCGTCCTCGCGATCGACGGTGTCCGAGAGCCGGACCCGGGCGCTCGCCTCCGAGAGCCGCACCAGCGCCTCCAGCTTCCGGGCGGTGACGGGCACGGGCGCGTCCTCGTCGGCGCCCTTCGAGCGCAGGTCGACGTAGAACTCCTCGATCAGCTCCTTCGCCTCTTCCGTCATGGTGGGGTAACAGGAGCGCTTCGCGTGGGCGATGTACTTCCGCAGGAGCTCGGCGTCGATCTCCGGGGCGACCTCCTGGGTCATCTCCGCGACCTGATCGGACGTGAACTCCGAGCTGGCGAGCTCCGTCCGCTGGGTGTTGAGCTCGCCGGCGTAGTTCGTTTTGATGATGTGTTTCGCCAGCCGCGAGTCGTGTTCGGGGTCCGGGCTGTCCGTCACCGTGAAGATGAGGTCGAACCGCGAGATGAGCGCGGGCTCTAAGTCGATCTGCTCGCCGATCGGCTCGTACTGGTCGAATCGGCCGTACTTGGGATTCGCGGCGCCCAAGAGGGAACACCGCGCCTTCAGCGTCGCGTTGATCCCCGCCTTCGAGACGGAGATCTTCTGCTGTTCGAGTCCCTCGTGCATCGCGGAGCGGTCCGACGCTTCCATCTTATCTAGCTCGTCGACTGCGGCGATCCCCTTGTCGGCGAGCACGAGCGCGCCGGCCTCGAGCGACCACTGTTGGCCGTCGCCGAAGTCGTCCCTCACGGCCGCGGCCGTGAGACCCGCGGCCGACGATCCCTTCCCGGACGTGTACACCGAGCGGGGGGCAATGTTCTCTACGTACGATATCATCTGAGATTTACCCGTCCCGGGGTCGCCGATAAGAAGCATATGCAGGTCCCCGCGGATCCGCGAGCCGTCCGGGAGGTGTTTGGTGACGCCCGAGAACAGTTGGAGGATCATCGCGAGCTTCTCCTCCTCGTAGCCGTAGATGGCGGGCGCGATCGAGTCGACCATCGCGTCGTAGATGTCCTCGCGGTTCGAGAGTTCGATTATCTCGCGTTTGTCCGCCTCGGTGATGTCCATGTCCTCGAACTCCTCGTCCTCGATGGAGATGGCGACGCCGTCCATGTACAGGTCGAAGATGGCGGACTTCTCGTTGCCCTGTTCGACCTGTTCGATGTGGAGGACGCCGACGGCGGTGACGTGGTCGCCGGGGCTCACCTTCCCGGTGATGTCGTCGACGATGTCGATGTCGAGCGACTGGGGCGTCTCGCCGCCGCGGAGCCCCTCGGGCGACTCCTGAATGCGGAGCTTCTGGGAGTCGATGAACTCCGACTGGTCGAAGTTGACGCGGAAGGGGCCCTGCCGCTCGCAGCCCTGACACTCGTGGGGCTCCTGGAAGCCGCCGTCGCTCTGGGGGATGTACGTCATGGTGCCGCAGCGCTGGCACTCGAAAGCGGCCTCCGTCACCTTCGGGCGGACGTCGGTGGCTTTCCGGATGATCCCCTTCACCGAGACGAGCCTGCCGATGTGGTCGTCGTGAACGCGGATGCCGCGAATGTCGATGCTCTCGGGGAGGTTCTCGATCCGGACGTGCGCTCGCCCGAGGCTGACGTCGGCGGGGAGGTCGTAGAGCCGCAGCGCCTCCTCGGCGTACTCGCGCATCTGGTCCGGCTTCGTGCGGAAGTCCTCCGCGAGGTCGCGGTCGAACTGGAACAGATCGTCGTAGTCGACGTACAGGGAGCGCTGTTCGTTGGGGTACCGCTGCGCGAGGGTGCCGATCTCCTCGCGGTAGTAGTTGCGGTAGAACTGAATGAACCGCTCCGTGAGGTCCTGATTCCCGGCCTGAGCCATTACGGAGCCACTTCGTCGGCATCACGTATGAACCTCATGTTCGGAGCGGAGGTGAACCACGGCGGCCCACTCTCGACCCGCGAACGCGGGTGCGTGCGGCCCGATTCCGCCCCCGCTACGCTTTCGTCACGAACGTCGCGTCGGCGGAGGTGCGCCCCTCGTTGAACGAGAGCACCTTGGCGCGGATCACGTCGCCCGGAGAGAGGTCGCTCGGGATGTCCTCGGTGAAGACGACGAACCCCTCGACCTTGCCGACGGCGACCTCCTCGCCCGAGTGGTGGTCGGTGAGTTCGGTGACGCCGAACTCGTACGTCTCACCTATTTTGACGGGCGGCTCGCGTTCCTGTGCGGCCTCGTGGGCGCGCTTCGACTCCCGCGCGTCCCCCGACGGCCCGCGCAGGCGGCGGAACAGAACCAACAGGACGAGCACGGCGATCACGGCCACGGCCCCCACGAGGATCGGATCCGACGGTATCATACCGGTCGGTCGACCCGCGGTCACGTAAACGCTCGGGGTCGGCGGCGACGAACGCGCCCGCGGCTACCGACCCGCCCACATGAGAAACGCCTTTGCGCTGGAGGCCCCCCACTCCACGTGATGCGAACAACGCTCGGTCGCCGTCGAGTCGCCCGCGGGCGTGGTGCGGCGTGAAGGTCGCGGACGCGGTACCGGAGTTCGCCGACGCGTTCGGGTTCGAGGAGTTCAATCGGATGCAACGCGAGGCGCTGCCGGGGATCTTAGAGACCGATCACAACGTCGTCGCCTCCGCGCCGACGGCCTCCGGCAAGACCGCGCTCGCCGAGCTCGCGATCTGCAAGACCCTCTCGGAGGGCGGGACGGCCCTCTTCATCGCGCCGCTGCGCGCGCTCACCAACGAGAAGGAGAGCGAGTGGGAGCGCTTCGAGTCGCTCGGCTACTCGGTGTACGTCGTCTCCGGCGAGCGCGACCTGAACCCCCGTCGCGCCGAGCGCGCGGACGTGCTCGTGACGACCCCGGAGAAGGCCGACAGCGCCACCCGAAAGCACGACTCCGCGCGGTACTCGTTCGTGACCGACGTGGACTGCGTCGTCATCGACGAGGTCCACCTCCTCGACTCCGAGAAGCGCGGCGCGGTGCTGGAGGTGACGGTCTCGCGGCTCCGCCGCCTGCAGGACCCCCGCGTCGTCGCCCTCTCGGCGACGATGCCGAACGTTGGGGACGTGGCCGAGTGGCTCGACGCGCCCGCCGAGACGACCTACGAGTTCGGCGACGAGTACCGCCCGGTCGACTTAGAGACCGGCGTGAAGACGTACTCGCACGGCTCGAACGCGTTCGCGGACAAGTACCGGCGGCTCTACCGCGCGCTCGATCTGGCCGAGCCGCACGTGCGCGAGGACGGGCAGGCGCTCGTGTTCGTCTCCTCGCGACAGGACACGGTGCAGGCGGCCAAGAAGGCGCGCGACGAGATCGCGGAACGCGACATCCCCGTGGACTCCCGCGGCGACTACGACTTCCACAACGAGGCGAAAGAGCTCACGAACGACACGCTCCGACAGTCGGTCACCGACGGCGTCGGCTTCCACCACGCCGGGCTCGGGAAGGGGGACCGCGACCGCGTCGAGGAGTGGTTCAAGCAGGGGAAGATCAAGCTCCTCTTCTCCACGTCGACGCTCGCGTGGGGGGTGAACCTCCCGGCGCGCTGCGTCGTCATCCGCGACACGAAGTACCACGACCCGCTGGAGGGGGAGACGGACATCTCGCCGCTGGACGTGCTCCAGATGCTGGGGCGGGCGGGCCGGCCCGGCTACGACGACGTGGGGTACGGCTGGGTGGTCTGTGACCGCGCGGACGCCGACCGGTACCGGGCCCTGCTGAGGGAGGGCAAGGAGATCGAGTCGCGGCTCGCCGCGGAGCTGGAGTCGCACCTCAACGCGGAGATCGCGATGGGGACCATCCGCGGACTGGAGGACGTCATGGCGTGGCTCGAGACCACCTTCTACTACGTCCGCGCCGAATCGAAGCCAGAGGAGTACGACTTCGCGACGCTCCGCGACCGCGTGCGCGACACCCTCGACTCGCTCGTCGACGACGGGTTCGTCGCGGCCGACGACGCCCTCGCGATCGAGCCCACGGGGCTCGGGCGGCTCGCCTCGAAGTACTACCTCCGCTTAGACACCGCCCGTCGCTTCCGGCGGCTCGCCGACCGCGAGACGCTGACGGTCGATCGCGTCCTGGAGACCGTCGCGTCGGCCGGCGAGTTCGACTCGGTGTCGGCGCGGTCGGCCGAGTCCGACGCCATCGACCGCATCCTCGACGGCCGCGACACGGACCTGGAGGACGGCCACCGGAAGGTGTTCGCCATCCTGCTCGCGGGGATGGCCGACTCGATCCCCTCGGACCTGCGCTCGGACGCGTGGGTTATCCGGCAGAACGCGCTCCGCCTGCTGGCCGCGCTCGCGGAGTTCCTCGACCGGTTCGCCGGCCCGCGCGCCGCCAACCTCGCGTGCCGCGTCGAGGCGCGCGTCGAGCACGGCGTCTCGCGGGAGGCGGTCGCGCTCACCGCGATAGACGGGGTCGGCTCCGGCCGCGCGGAGCGGCTCGCGGACGCCGGGCTCACCTCCCCGTCCGCCGTCGTCGACGCTGGCGCCGGCGCGCTGGAGAGCGCCGGCATGAGCGGCTCCGTCGCCGAGCGGATCGTCGACGCCGCCCGCGACTGCCCCCGGATCGACGTCGACTGGGGCGACTTCCCCGACGCGGTCGCCGTCGGCGAGAACGAGCTGTGCGAGGTCGCGGTCTCCACCGTCTCCGGGAGCGCCCGGACGGGGATCCGCGTCACCGTCAACGACGTGGAGATGACCGCGACGACGACGTACCTCGACGGGGAGACGACGGTCCCGGTCGGCGTGTTCGGCCCGCCCGACGCCGACGAGCTGACGTTCGTCGTCGAGGTCGTCTTCCCCGACCTGCCGCTGATGCCCGTTCGGGCCACGCGGACGGTGCGAGTGGCATAGGCCGCTCGCTACGCCCGCCGGTCCGGCGCGGGCTCACTCCTCGCGTTCCCGCTTCCTGACGTCCACGTGATACCTGTCGAGGAGGTCCCGACCGAGGAGCACCGGGTACGCCATGTGGGTCCGGTCCTCGATGCTCGCGGTCGCGGTCTGCCAGCGGTCCCCGATCTTCACGTCGATCTCGACGAGCGGACGCTTCTGCCGGCCGGTCCGCGATCCGGACCTCACCTGCACCGTGTCGACGATGGGGCCGGCGCCGATCTCCGCGGCGACGTCGAAGTCGATGCTCGTCCGCCGGGCGCCGGTGTCCGACTTGGCGACCACGTCAACCGCCCGCTCGCCCGCGCTCACCGTCACGCGTTCGGTGTAGCCGACGGTCCCCGGTTCCTCCGGCTCCGGGTCGAGCGACGGCTTACACGCCGGCACCGAGTCGTCCAACACGGCCGCGAGCTCGGCGACGCGGTCCGGATCGACACTGCCGCCGCCCCGCTCGACCGCGAGGGCGGCGATGTACGGCGCGGGGCTGATCCCCGTCGCCTCGAAGAGCCCCTTGAATCCCGCCGTCACGTTCACCTCAAGGACGTACCACGTGCCGTCGCGACACAGCAGGTCCACGCCGGCGTAGTCGAGGTCGAGCGCGTCGGCCGCCTCCCGCGAGAGCCGCGCCGCCTCCTCGGGAAGGTCGTCGGTGAAGTCCTCGACCTCGCCACCGACGGCGACGTTCGTGCGCCACTCGTCCGACGGCGCGTACCGCTTCATGCCGGCGACGACGCGGCCGTCGACGACGTACGCGCGGACGTCGTACGGTCGTTCTGTGCCGGTGTCGACGAACTCTTGGAGGAACGCTCGCCGGCGAGCGATGTGCGGCGAGACGGCGTCGTCCGCGCCGACGACCGACATCCGAGCCCCGCCCGTCCCGATCGCGGACTTGTGGACCGCTTTCTCGCCCGTGAGGCGGTTCCCCTCGTTGATCGCCCGGTGCGTGAGCGCCAGGTAAGCGTCCGGAACCCGGATCCCGGCCGCGGTGAGCGTCGCCGCGGCGCCGTACTTGTGCAGGGCCTGAACGACCACGGCCGGCGGATTCAACACGGGACGCGAGGCGGCGTAGCTCGTCGCGACGCCGAGGTCGTCGAGCGGCTGCGCGGCCTTCGTCATGAGGAGACGGTTCGCGACGACCTCCACGTCGGGGTCGAACCGGAGGCTTCCGTCTTCGATCCAGGACCGAGCGTTCTCCTCGCGGAGCCACACCGGCTCGTGGCCCAGCGCGTGAACGGCGTTGAGGATCGCTTTGGTCTCCTTGCTGTTGTGGAAGCTGAGCACCCCGACCCGAACGGGGGTGGCTTCGTCAGCTGTGCTCGACCGGTCCGGACCGCGACCCTCGCTCATATGTAGAGTTACGGAAACGATCTTGTTAAACTACCCACACGTTTCCCCGGTCCGGGAACCCCGTCCGGTCGGTCGCGGCCACTGCTCGCCGGCCACTATTTAAACCGGAGAACGGGGCAACCCCGCGGCATGCCCGAACGACTCCGCGTGTTCGCAGGCGACTGTCGAGTGACCGAACGCGGCGACCGCTCCCGGACCCACCGGGGGCGCGTCGTCGTCCTGATAAAGCCGGACGACACCACCCTCGTCCACGACGCCGACGGCTACCAGCCGGTGGCGTGGCTCACCCGGCCCGAGAGCGTCGTCGTCGAGGGCGACCGCGACGGCTTCTCCGTCACTGCCCGTGACGGCACCCGCTCCCTCCAAATCGTCGCCGAGGAGGCGACCGCCGGCCGCGCCCTGCCGGTCTCGGAGGCCGGGATCCCGGTCGGCACCTGCCCGGAGGACGGCGGGCCGCTCGTGCGCTCGCGCGGCGACGTGGTCTGTCTCGACTGCGAGGAGCGCTGGGGGCTCCCCGCGGGCGCGAGCGTCACCGACGGAATCTGTGACGACTGCGGGCTCCCGAAGGTCCGGATCGAGCGCGGCGAGCCGTTCCACCTCTGTCTCGACCCCGCGTGCGACCCGATGGAGGCCGCCGTCAGCGACCGGTTTGACCGCGTCTGGGACTGCCCCGACTGCGACGGCGAACTGCTCGTCAACTCCGCGCCCGGTCGCGTCTACCTCGGCTGTGAGAACTACCCCGACTGCGAGACGACGTTCTCGGTCCCCTCCGGCGTCGTCGTCGACCGGTGCGACTGCGGGCTCCCCGTCTTTGAGACGGCCACGGGTCGCGGCTGTCTCGACGGGAGCTGCGAGCGCGAGGGGCGCGCGTCGGGCGACGGAGGGGACTAATAACGCCTACTCCGCGAGCTGCTCGCGTCCCGGCGCGATGAGCCGGTCGAGATACTCCGCGAGCGCGCCCTTCGCGTCTGCCGGATGGAGCTCGCCGGACTCCAGGTCGGCCTCTAAGGCGTCGTACTCCTCGTACTCCAAGTCGCCGCCGTACTCCTCGGGGCGCTCGACGCGGACCGTCTCGAACCGGGGGAACACGTGGTACTCGAACACCTGCAGGACGGGGTTCTCGCGCGACTCGTCGTCGTCGGTCGGTTCCGGGTCGGCCGTCGGCGGGCAGTACGCGTCGTTCACCTTCGACTCGATGTCCGCGCGGGAGTCCTCCATCGAGATGGTGACGCCCGTGCTGGAGGACATCTTCCCCCGGCCGGTGCCGAGGTCGGCGATGAGCGGCGTGTGCAGGCTCGTCGGCGGCTCGCGGTCGATGCTCGGGAGCACGTCGCGCGCGAGCATGTGGACCTTCCGCTGCTCCATCCCGCCGACCGCCAGGTCGACGCCGAGGTACGGGATGTCGAGCGCCTGCATCAGGGGGTACACCGCCTGCGACACCTTCACCGAGTCGCCGGAGGTGATCTCGGCCATCGCGCGCTCGGCCCGCGCGAGCGTCGTCTCCAGCTCCAGCGAGTGGAGGTCCAGCGTGTAGTCGTCGTCGAGCTGGAAGTCGGAGCCGAGCACGAACTGGGTGTTCGACTCGTCGAGCCCGTACGCGATGAACTGGTCGCGCATGCGCTCTGCGGTGTGGCGGATCTCCTCGAACGAGCCCTTGTCGTTGAGGTAGGCGTGCACGTCCGCGAGCAGCACCGTCACCTCGAAGCCGACCTGCTGGAGGTCGATGAGCTTGTTCGCGGTGAGCATGTGCCCGATGTGGAGGACCCCCGAGGGCTCGTAGCCGACGTACGCCCGCTTCCCGTCGGGGTCGTCGGCCAGCGCCTCGATCTCCTCCTCGGTGACCACCTCGGCCGCGTTCCGGGTGATCCGCTCGTAGGCGTCCATACTCCCGACTGTGCGGTTGTCGGTCATATGACTTCTGGATGCGTGCGGCCGACTCTCGACCGCCGTGGCAAGGCCGAGACGGGCGAGTTCACTCCTCGGTCTCCGGCGGCGTCCGCCCCGCCCGGTGCTCCGAGATGATCCGGTCGAGGTGCTCCTGTTTCTCCGCCCTCCGCCGCCGCTCTGCTCGCTTCTCCCAGTCGTCGAGGGCGTCCTCCAGTTCCCCCTCGTTCGCGACCGCGAGTTCGTCGACCTCGCGCACCGGGACCGCGTCGGCGGGGACGACCGGCACGTCGTGGTCGAAGAGGACCTGGTCGGCGACGGCCGAGAGGTTTCCGTCGCGGATCACCGCTCGGGGGTCCGTCTCGGCCAGCCGCTCGGCGGTCCGGCGGCCCGCTCCCGAGGCGTCCCGGAGGTAGACGACGTCGCCGGCGACGAGCCCGTACGCCTCGTCGGCGGCCTTCAGCGCGTCGAGCGTGAACTGCTCGACGACCTTCACGCTGACGAGCCCCCGGTCCGCGGCCAGGTCGTCGAAGTTGGAGTGGTCGAGCCGCCACAGCTCCTTCAGCGTCTCCACTTTCCCCTCCAGCTCCTCGGCGGTCTCCCGCGCCTCGTCGCGCTCGCGCTCCAACCGGTCGGTCTCGCGTTCGAGCCGGGAGACGACCCGTCGCGTGCGCGCCTCCACGCGCTCCTCGCGCTTCGCCTCCTCTAACTCCGACTCCAGCTCCGCGATCCGGTCGTCGCGCTCGGCGAGGTCCGCCTCGAGCGACTCCGCGTGTGACTCCAGCCGGTCGACGCGCTCGCGGAGCCGGCGGATCGTCTCCTCCTCCTCGGTGCGCTCGGGCTCGGTCGGGTCCGTCTCGTCGGCGTCGCCCGCTCCGTCGCCGCCCTCACCGCCCTCGTCCTCGCTCAGCTCCGCGACGACGGACTCCACGGAGGCGCCGCCCGCGACGACCCCCGCGATCACCGCCTCGCGGTCGAGCCGCGGCGGCGTCTTCGCCGCGATGCGCTCGAACTGGTCCTCGTGGTCGTCGTAGGCGTACAGCGCCGCCGCCAGCGCGTCGCGCTCGTGGTCGTTGTCGTAGCTCGCCTCCCGGGTCCGGTGGAGCTTCTCGTCGACGGGGAGGTCGGTGGTCGGCCGCCACCCCGCGGCGTCGAACGACCGCCGGAACTTCTCGACGGTCTCGGGCATCGGCTCCACGTCGGCGGCGACGATGACCGGACGGCCCTGTTCGATTATCCACTCGGTCACCTCGGCGGTGTCGGCCGTCCGTGAGGAGTACAGCGCGTGGACGGTGCCGTCGAGCCCGACCACGGCGGCCGCGGTGGTGGTGCCGGGATCGATCCCGACGATCACCCGGTCGCGCCGCTTTACGAGCGGCTCGTACTCGATCCCGTCGCGGCGCTCGCGCTCGACCTCCACGCGCACGTCGCCGGCCCGCGAGTTCGACACCGGGATCTCCTCGGGGCGCGCCGCCACCGTGAACGTCGCGTTCGCGTAGCCGCCGTACTTCTCGGTCACGTCGCGCTCGAAGTCGAGGTTCGCCTCCGTCAGCTTCGACTGGACCTGTCGCGTCCGCTTCCGGACGTTCCCGTGGATCCGCCGGGTGTATCGGTCCTGGCTCCAGCCGCCCTTCCCGGTCGAGCGCCCCCGGGACACCTTCACCCTCGTCTCGTCGGTGAAGGCGGTCACCTCGTGGCCGACGTTGGCGGCCGCGAGCCGGGCCGACGCCTCCGCCTCCTTCATCGGCTCTTTCCCGTACGGGATCCCGTGGCGGGAGGCGACCCGCGAGAGCGGCTCCGGGCGCTCCGCGCCGGTCACCTGCACGAGTCGGGTGCCGTCGGGAAGCGACCGGAGGAACCCGACGAGCTCCCCTTGGTCCGCCGCCAGCTCGTAGGCGTTGTCGGTGGCGACATAGCGGGGCTCGCGGTCGTCGATCAGCCGGCAGAGCTTCCGGAAGGAGACCACGTCGCGGGTCACCCGCGCCATCGGCCCCTCGGCGTCGGGCGCGTCCGGGTCGTCCTCGTCGACGGGGTCCAGGATGACGAGGGCGTAGGAGGGGTCGTCGCCGCGGACGTCGCCGCTGTGCACGTCGACGCCGAACACCGGCCGGTCGCGGGCGCGGATGGTCCGGGCAGTCACGCCGCGAGGTAGGCCGTTCGCGCGTATATACCCCACGCCGAAACGGCCGCCGAGACCTACCGGACTTCGACCCAGCCGCTGCTGGCGACCCGGACCGCGACGCCGTCGTACGCGAACGACACCGTGACCGAGTCTTCGGGATCGCCCGTCCGCGAACCCAGGAGCGCGTCCAGCGCGTCGGGGTCGACGTAGTCGTACAACGGGGGCATGGCCGTGGGATCGCGACCCGTCGACGCGGCGAGCGCCTCGATCACGGCCGTACTCGGCTGCGTCGGCGCACTCCACGTGTGCTGGACGCTCGCCGTGGGCTCCGTCGTCGACTCGTCGGCTTCCTCGGGCTCGTTATCGGATGTCATACATACCTGTCTCTGGTGGACGGCAGAAGCGGCGACGACGCGCTCTCGCGACTTCGCGCCATAACGACACGACACCAACGCTCACTGTAACACCGGACATGGACGCACCCGGCATATACTTTTTGTGATAACCTGAGTGACCCTCCCGGGCGTCACTCGTCGCCCCGAATACCGTCGAGCTGCCACGCGAACAGCTCTTTCAACACGACGACCAGGCTGTTCGTTTCGCCCGTCCCCCAGATCGCGGTCTCCTCGCGGAACTCCGGCGGATGCGCGCCGTCGTCGCTCACGAGGACGCTCGCGAGCGTTTTCTTCTCGTCCACCATCAGGAGTCGGCCCGCGGACACGTCCGACCACTCCCAGATCGACTCGAACGTCTCGGCTTCCGGAATCTCCCGTTGGGCCCTCGATCGCACGTCCGAGGACTGTCCGGCCAGTCGAATCGCGACGCCGCGGTCGGCCGCCGCTCGAAGTGCCTCGAGGCACTCGTCGTCGAGGAGCTCCTCGACGGTCATGTAGACGACCTCGTCGGTCGCCGCGTCGATGAACTCCAGCGTTCGGTCCACGACCGCTCCCCGTCCCGTGACCGTCCAGACGCCGCGTTGCTCCTCGGACCGGGAGATCGGTTCCAGCTCGTCGAGCGCGTCCGTCAACACGTTCACGCGGTGGGCGTAGTCGTAGTGAAACCGGCGGCCGGTCGTCTCCGCGGAGATGGAGGCGAACCGCTTCGGTGTCGAGTGCTGGACGTCCACGAGTCCGCGGTCGCGTAACTCGGCGGCGGCGTCGTACACGCGCGTGCGGGGGACCTCGGAAACGGCGCTCACGTCCTGGGCGGTACCGTCGCCGAGGCTCACGAGCGCGACGAACGTCTGTGCGGCGTACGTGGTCAACCCGAACGCTTTGAGCTGCTCGATCGCCGTCGATCGCGCTTGGTCGGAGGTGTCGGGACACATGATGGGTGCGTACGTCTCTCGGAGACTCCCCGTGGGGGAGTCGGCATACAACGAAAGGGGTTGGGACCTCAACTGCTGTTGTATGCCACTTATCGCATTGGTTGCGTCCCGTATAATCTTGTTGTGATTATTTGAGTTACTTCCTACGTGTAAGACAGAAAGCATATGATCGATTCGCGCGGTGAATCCCTCTCACGTCGTAGATGCGGGCGAATGCGGTGCGCGCTACGGGGAAGGTGTTTTCACGCAGAGAATTAAACAGCTATCAGCTACTGCGTTTCGGTAGCGTGAGTTGGGACCTCATGGATGACAGTTCAAGCCAGAACGAAGCGATCGAATTGCTACAGCAGCTCGGGCTGCAGGAGTACGAGGCGAAGGCCTTCGTCGCGTTGACGCGAGTTCCGCAGGGAACGGCCAAAGAGCTCAGCGAGATCTCCGACGTGCCTCGGACTCGGGTGTACGACGCGGTCCGGGTGCTGGAATCGAAGGGGCTCGTCGAGGTTCAACACTCGAGTCCGCAGCAGTTTCGCGCCGTCTCGATCGACGAGGCGGCCGATACGCTCCACGAGGAATACGAGACGCGGACGGAGCGACTTCGGAAGATCCTCGCGTCGATCGACGACGTGTCCACCGACGCCGAAGTCGACGTCACCCACGAGGTGTGGGCGCTCTCGGGCGCGTCCGCGATCGCGAACCGGACTCAGCGACTGATCGACGACGCCGACCGCGAGATCGTGTTCGTTCTGGGCGACGAAGGCGTGTTCACCGACCCGCTCGTCGCCAGGCTCCGGGCCGCCCAGCAGCGCGGCGTGAGCGTCGTTCTCGGGACCACTACCGAAGCGATCCGAGACCGCGTTCAGGACGAACTCCCCGAGTCCGAGGTGTTCGTGTCGGGACTGGAGTGGCTGAGCGGATCGATCCGGCGGGACGACGAGACGGAGATCGGTCGGTTGGTGCTGGTGGACGAGAGCACGATTCTGGTGAGTACGTACCACGAAACGGCCGCGGACGGACACAAACACGAGCAGGCGGTGTTCGGTCGCGGATTCGAGAACGGCCTCGTGACGATCGTGCGGCGCTTGATGGCGACCGGGTTACTGCCCGTCGAGGACGCGAGCAGCGGCGAGCGGTGACTCCCTAACTGGTGGACGGCGCACGGGAGCTGCAAGTCAACGCGTACCGTTACGCACCACCTAACGTATTAGGTAACGGTTATTTGTGCCTCAGACCTCACCCTTTGCGCTAATGAGAGATGATGTGATCACGGACATCGTAATCAGCATCGCGGATGCGGAAGGTGTCGCACCGCGCGATCTGGACCTCGTGTTGTCCGATCACATCGACATCGACTCGGTGGGACGGCTGGTGAACGCGGAGAAGGGAAGCTGGTGGCTTGCATTTGACGTTCCGGGGTATACGGTGACCGTCTGGAGTGACGGGTCGGTGCTGGTCGAACCCAAAAACGCCCCCCGCCGATCGAACGCCCCGGTGTGAGACGGACGACGCACTCGATAGCGTCGCGTCGAACTCGCCGCGTCGCGCTCGCCGCGCCGGCCGGCGTCCGTGTTCCCGTCCCGACCGCATCGAGTCTTGACGGCCTCCCGAGTTGAGGCGTCACCGAAGCCGGCTCAGTACAGGTCGTCGAGGCCCTCCTCGACGTGCGAGTGTTCCTCGCCCGGGAACGCGCCGCTCTCGACGGCCTCGCGGTACGCGGCGACCGCGTCGGCCATCTCGCCGCGGACGTCGCCGAACCGCTCGGAGAAGGGGGGCGACCACTCGCCGAGGCCGACCACGTCGTTGATCACGAGCACCTGTCCGTCGCAGTCGGGACCGGCGCCGATCCCGATGGTGGGAACGTCGAGCGCCTCCGTCACCGCCCCCGCGAGGTTCGCGGGCACGTGCTCCAACACGAGCGAGAACGCGCCGGCGTCCGCGTGCGCCCCGGCGAGGTCGATTATCTCCGCGGCGGCGTCTCGGTCGGTCCCCTGCCGCGTGTATCCGCCGAGTCGATTGACGTGCTGGGGCGTCAGCCCGAGGTGCGCCATCACCGGGATCCCCACGTCCGTCATCCGCCGGGTCGTCTCGACGGTGTGCGGGCCGCTCTCGATCTTCACCGCGTCGGCGTCGGCCTCCTTCAGCAGGCGGCCGGCGTTGCGCACCGACTCGGCCTCGTCGACGCCGAACGAGAGGAACGGCATGTCGGCGACGACGAGGGCGTCTTCGGTCGCGCGGGCGACCGCGGCCGTCCGGCTCTCGACCTCCGCCATCGTCACGGGGAGCGTGGAGTCGTAGCCGAGCACGGCGTTGCCCATGCTGTCGCCGACGAGGACGACGTCGATACCGGCCTCGTCGACGACCGCCGCGGTGGGGGCGTCGTACGCGGTCAGCATCGTGATCGGCGCCTCGCGGTCCCGGAGTCCCCGCGTCGTGGTCATATCGGGACTCGCCCCCGCGACTGGTTAAATTCGCCGGGATCCGGAAACCGTGCTCGCTTCGCCCGCCGCGCGTCGCTGACCGGCCCGCAACCGCCACCGATTTGGCACTCGCACCCGGACGTGCGACCGTGCAACCTGTCGAGCGGGCCGACTACGAGGGCGTCGACTACGGCTGGGTGATGCAGACGACGTTCGTCGTCACCATCCTCGTCGGCGCGCCGGTCGTCGCGGTCCTCTCCGCGTTCGTCACCCTCGACTCCTGGGGGGCCCGCGCCGCCTTCGCGGTCCGCGTCGGCGCGCCGATCTGGTTCGTCACCGCCGTCGCCGTCGCGGTCTACGCCCGCCGCACAGCCGCCGGGGACGGGGGCGTCGAGCAGGCCGACAGCGACTCCGTCGGGGACGACGGCACTGCCGCCGACGGCGCCGAAGACGACGCCGGCGACTAGATCAGGTCCGCCGCCCACGCGAACGCGACGCCCGCGCGCTCCGCCGTCACCGCGTCGCGCCGCGAGTCGCCGACGAAGAGGGCGCCGGACGGCTCCGCGCCGAGGCGCTCGACCGCCGCGAGCAGCGACTCCGGCTCCGGCTTGTGCGTCTCGACCGTGTCGCGGCCGACGATCGCGTCCGCGTCGAGCGCGTCGCCGAGCCCGTGCGTCTCGACGGCGATCCGACACGCCTCCTCGCAGTTGAGCGAGCAGACGCCGGCTGGGGGCTCGTTCGATCGAGTCCCCCCTCCCTCGACCAGCCGCTCTCCGAGCGGGAGCAGCGTCGAGCCGCGCGCGCCGGCCCGCTCGTGGTCCGCGATCGCCTCCTCGACCTGGTCGCCGACGCCGTACTCCGGGGCCGCCTCCAGCAGCCCCCAGAGCTCGTCGGTCGGCGGCTTGACGGCGTGTTCGGCGTACACGGAGAGCACGGACTCCGCGACCGCTCCCCAGTCGACCAGGAGTTCGACGAGCGTCCCGTCGAGGTCGTAGACGACGGCGTCGTAGCCGGCGAGGCCGGTCCGTTCGTCGTCTCCTGTCATCGTCCGCCCAACACCCCCCGCGCGATGATCGTCTTCTGGATCTCCGTGGTGCCCTCGTAGATCTCCGTGATCTTCGCGTCGCGGTAGAGCCGCTCCACGTCGAAGTCGGTCGTGTAGCCGTAGCCGCCGTGGATCTGGACGGCCTCGTTGGTCACCGACATCGCCGCCTCGCTGGCGCGGTACTTCGCCTTCGAGGCCGCGACGCGGTTGTCCTCGCCCGCCTCGGCCTGTCGGCACGCCTCCCGCACGAGCAGGCGGGCCGCGGAGACGTCCGTCGCCATCTCCGCGAGCGTGTGGCGGATCGCCTGGATCTCGGCTATCGGCTCGCCGAACTGCTCGCGCTCGGTCGCGTAGGAACGCGCCTCGTCGAGCGCTGCCTGCGCCAGGCCGACCGCCTGCGCCGCGATCCCGATCCGGCCGCCGGTGAGGATCCGGAACGCGGCCGAGAGCCCCGCCCCCTCCTCGGTGAGCCGGTTCTCGGCCGGAATTCGGCAGTCGTCGAAGCTGATCCCGGTCGTGTCCGAGGCCCGCAGACCCAGCTTCTCCTCCTTTTGTCCGACCTCGAACCCCTCGGCGTCGGCCGGGACGAGGAACTGGGTGATCGACCCCGCGTCGTCGCCGTCGGCACTCTCCCCGCTCCCGCCGTCCGGGCGGACGACCTTCGCGAAGACGATGGCGACGCCGCCCCGCGCCCCGTTCGTGATCCACTGCTTCTCGCCGTCGAGGACGTACTCGTCGGCGTCGGGGTCGTACGCGGCGGTCGTCGACATCTCGGCCGGGTTCGATCCGGCCTGCGGCTCGGAGAGACAGAACATCCCGACGGGCCGTCCCTCGGCCGCCATCTGCGGGAGCCAGCGCTCGCGCTGGGTCTCGCCGCCGAACTCGGCGATACAGGAGGTCGCGAGACAGTGGACGGAGAGCGCGGTCGCGACCGCGAGGCTGCCGTACGCCAGCTCCTCGTTGACGACCGCGTACGTCGTCGCGTCGGCGTCGAAACCGCCGTGCTCCTCGGGGACCGTGAGGCCGGTCAGCCCGAGCTCCGCGAGCCCGTCCCACGCGCCTTCCGGGAACGACTCGGTCTCGTCGGCCTCGGCGGCTCCGGGTCGGACTTCCTCGGCCGCGAACTCACGGACGAGCTCCCGTATCGCCTCCTCTTCGTCGGTGAGCGCCGATCCGACGCGTGCGCCAGTCATGGCACCCGGTTCGATCGCACACGGAAAAAGGTGCGCGGTCGGGGTGAGGGTCCGACTCCCGACCGCCCGGTCCCTCCGCTACTCCCAGAGCGGATACAGCTCGTCGCGCGGCGGCTCGGCGATCCGCTCGCCGTCGAGGAGGACGGTGCCGGGGCTGGCGGCGTCGCGGTCGCGGTCGTCGCGTCCCTCCGCTTCCCGAACCTCGCCGATCTCGCCGACGTCGACCCCGGCCGCCGCCAGCGCGTCGGTCGCCTCGTCGACGCGCTCGGGGGGGACCGCCGCCAGCAGCGCACCCGAGCCGAACGTCGCCAGCGGGTCGACGCCGAGCGCGTCGCAGCAGGTCCGCGTTTCGGGTCGAACCGGAACCCGGTCGCGCTCGACCTCGAGGACCGCCCCGCTCGCGCTCGCCGTCTCGACGAGGGCGGTCAGCAGCCCGCCTTCGGTCGGGTCGTGCATGGCGCTCGCGGCGTCGCGGACGGCGGCCGCGTCGGGGACGACGCTCACGTCGCCGAGGAACCCGGCGGCGGCATCGAGCGTCGCGGCCGACACGCCCGCCTCGGCGCACGCCTCGCGGAAGTCCGTCGCGAGGATCGCGGTCGCCTCGATCCCGGCGCCCTTGGTGAGGAGCAGCCGATCGCCCGGCGCGGCCCCGCCGCCCGACACGAACCGGTCCGTC
>NZ_JAXRUU010000063.1:0-16880 GCF_034497445.1 Halorubrum sp. AD140 | reverse complement strand
CAGATCGTCGCGGTGGTCGCCGGCCGCTCGGCGGAGCTCGTCGAGTTCGTCGTCCGTGAGCCAACACTTGTACTGGTCCGGCTTCCCGGTGGACTCTAAGCGCATGAGAAGTTCCTAAACAAGCTGGCATAAAAGACGGCAGAACCCACGGGTCGACCGGCCTGATCGGGCCGATATTCGGATGCTGATTATCGACTTGTATAAGAAGTCGCCAGGTTCGTCCGAGCTAGCTGTAAACGGCTAACACCGATCACGAAAGAAGTTCTTCTGTATCTCGCAACAGATTCGTGTCAAACACACTCAGATCGTCTCGTTCAGGCTGGTCAAACGCGACAGAATCGACCATTAGGAAGCCTTCGAGTTCTAATAACGTCTCCTGCAGGTACCCTTCATCATTCTTCGCATACTGAAGGTACTTTAGGAGTTGCTTGAGTCCTTCCGAAAAGGTGCTTTCCTTATCGGTGTACTTCACTTCGCCAAGGATCACCCGTTGGAGCGTTTCGTCACCTGCCGGTGTCTTCTCATATACCTCAACTACGACGTCGGGCCGGCCACTAAACAGACTACGCTGAACATTTTTCCCGAGGGTTTCCTCAGACACCTCCTCATACTCATCAAGCACGTGCTCGTATCGTTCTAAATAATCTGGAAGTGGCCGCTCGACATCATCGATCGACTCGTACCACTCGACATCTTCGCTAGCATCGTGATACACATTCACTGCTCGATCCTCAGATGCTAACCGGGCAATCACATTCGAATTCTTCCGCATCGGCTGAATCCGTAGCCCCTCGTACTCTTTGCTGAGGGCGCGCACGAGTTTGAAGACACAAAACAGTTCGAAGAGCGTCGATACTTCCTTCGGTTCGACGAGTGTCTGCTGGAGCAACTCGCCGATCTCTTCGCCATCGAACTCGTTCGCCATCAACCTCCGATACTGTCGGAGCAATTTGTACGACTCATAATAGAGCTCGTTTCGGGATTTTCTAGCCGCGTCGAGATCGCGCTCTCGAAGTTGGATATCTTCGGGATCACGAATGCGATTAACATGGACGTTCCGCTCAAAGATGCGCTCAATGTCTGTGACGAGCTCGTCGTCCCAACGGTCAGTCCGCCATTCATACTCAACTTCCTTGAGATCGCGGTCGACAGTCCGATAGATGACCGACAACAACTTTTTCAACACGAGATTCTCTGGAATATCGTACTCAAAATAGGGTGCCTCACAAACGAAGAGAGATGTGTCTCCATAACTCTGCGAATGTCGCACCTTCGTTGTCGCTCCCCAGTCGATCTTCCCACGGATCCCCCCACGGGCAATTTCGCTGGAGCGGTGGCTCTCTTTTTTCACCTTTCGGATCCGGCGCGGTAACTCCTGCACGAACTCGACGACGGGGTTCGAAAGGACGAAGTGGACTTGTTTGATACGGTGGAAGTCATCGATATCGAGCCCCGAGAAATCCAACTTCTTCGAGAGCTGTCGCTCGTTGATCCCACCCGTGGTAAGGAAGGCGGCCAACTCCTCCTGGGTGGCCTCAACGAGGTCGAACGCTGGGGTCTTAGTCATCGTCGGCGAACTCGATGTCGAAGAAGTCTTCGACGCGTCGCTTCAGCGCCTCAACGTCGACGTCAGGCGTAACAGAGTCTTCGTCGGCCGTTTCCTCGCTATCGCCGAAACTGACGATCAACTCCTTCTGCGTCTCAGGCCGCATTCCCTCCATCTGTGGGAGCAACAACGAGACGAGCGCGTTGGTGAGCGCTTCTTGTCGACGGCCCGTGTCGTAGGCGGCGACGTACTCGAGCATGTCCTTGACGATGGAGGGTCCGATTTTACGATGCTGATTAATTTTGAACCAGAGCGTCGACACCTGCTTGTAGAGGTCGTCCTCTGCGAGCAGCCCCTCGAACTCCCATGCTTCCGCAAAATTCTCGCCGGCATCAGGGTTGAGATGGCGAGTCACGACAGTGCCATCCTCTTCGAGGGTGGGGACGGCGATATGGATGAAATTGAACCGCCGCATGAACGCATACGACATCTCATACAGTGAGGCCTTGTCGTATGTGTTCATGGTTGCGATGAGTCGCCATGATGGCGTGACAGGGAAGATGGACTCGTTATCCTCAATCGCTGCGAGACCAGCGGTGTCTTCTACCCAGCGAATCTCGACGTCTTCACCCTGATACTCGTAGGGAAGCTCGACAGAATCACCTGAGAGGACGGAAAACAACTGACCAAACGCCTTGTCGATATCGGCGCGATTGATCTCGTCGATGATGAGCCATTCGTTGGTGATGCCACTTTCATTGCGGAAACACCGGAGAAAAATCCGAGGCTGAAATGCGATGCCGTCCCCGCCGTTCGTCTCAGGCATGTGGCCGCCGATCGTGTCGAAGGCGGTCCAATCTGCGGTCGCTGTGGTAAACGTAGTGTCGTGGACTTGGTCGAATTCACGGGCCGTTTCTCCGAGCGCGGTCGCGAGCTCGGTTTTTCCCGTCCCGGGCGGCCCCGTGAAGATGATGTTCTTCCCGGAGTTGATCGTGGCCTCGATCTGTCGGCGAATCTCGTCGGAGTCTTCGAAGTAAAGTTCATCTGGAATTTCGAACTGGAGAGACCCGACTCCGTCTCCCATCTTTTCGTACGACAGCGTCGACTCCCGAGTTTTGGGGACGTACGTTCTGTGTGAGAGGTTAAGATACGGAATTGGTTGGCCGATTTCGTCTGAGAGCGTGTCGTTGATAAGCCGTGCAAACTCTTCTGGGACTTCGGTGAGGTAGGCCCCCTGATTCAAATCAAGGTTGGTGTCGTAGACGACAGTATGCTCATCACGGATCTCATCGAGGAGATCACGGTTCGATTCTCTGAGAAAGGTGTTGACGTCGAGTGCGTCCTCGAATTCCTCGTACCGTTCAAGTGGCACTTTGTAGGCCGGGCGTCCACCCCGTTCAAATTCCATATCTTCTACGCCCTGGTCGTCCCAACGTGTTCCTTCGAGACACGTGGTTTCCTCGTAGCTATCAGCGGCGACGGAGACACCAGTGATCTCGCGGGTGTTTTGGTCTAAGTGGAGAATCAGGTCGCCCTCTGCTACATTAGTGACTAGCTCGTAATGCACTGAGGAAGCACCGCTTCCGGTTGTTTGCGGACACCAGAGCGCCTCACCAAGTCCCCACCCACTGACGTCGCGGTCGCTTCTGTTGTGATAGCTTTTTTCGATCCAGACGGACTGCTGACTTGCGTTGTTGACTGGACCGCTAGCTCGGTAGTCACTAGAGATGGACTCCAGCTCTGCAAAGGCCTTGTCCGCGTCATAATGGTTGAGAATCTGTGTTTTGAGCGCGTCGTAATCAACACCATGAAGCGTCCATTGCTGCAGTTTGACGAACGGCCGGAATGGTCCACGCTCGCTGTTTTCGAGGTCGAGTATCCAATCAACACTCCGATGGTGCTTATTGGATGTGTGAGCGTGTGATTCAGGCATTTCGTCGTACCATTCGTCCGCCGGCTGGTACACATATTCGCTTGTGATGACACCAACGGCGAGGATCTGTCCATTCCCGGTCCAGCCGTCATCGCCTTGTCCCCGCTTGCCATCCTTCGCGAAGATGATATCGCCAACTTGGAGATCGTGTGCGAATCGCCGTACTTGTTCGACGGCATCGTTCGGGCTTTTTTGGGCGGAATCGAGATTACTCCGTTCCTTCAGCTCATCATAGCCCTCTGTTTCGGAGACGTCGAACTCGATATCGGGCCAGCCGAGACTGATACTGCCCTGTTGGCGGAACAGGTCCCACCACTGGTCATCGATGAATCCGAAATGCCACGCATTCCCGATGTCATGGCGTTCTCCCTCACCGTCATCAAAATCGAGTTGGATTTGTGCGTCAGCGGAGGTTGCCTCGTCAGCCATTAATCGCTTCTTCTAATTCCTGACAAATATATTATTTGGTAAATACATCGTGGAATCACCAAATAGAATTTGGTAGATGGTGGCAGGCTTCTGAGAGGGTAGCGGGGAAAGGGCCGCAAGTGAAGCACGTGAATCAACCGAAGACCATCTGGAACCATCCGGAACACTCGGGGGTCGGCTTATATCCCCACACCGAGACCGACCAGAACGTGATACGCGACGGAACAGTCTTCGAAGACGACCACCTGCCCTCCGTGATCGTCGGACGGAACCGCCACATGAACGAAGTGACGGACGCTCTCGCACCGATCGAGGACGGATTCCGTGCCGAGAACTGCTTCCTGTTCGGCCCCTCCGGCGTCGGGAAGACGACTGTCGCCCGAGCCGCCGTTCGCGAACTTCGCCAAGAAGTCCTCGACGTTCCGCACGCCTACGTGAACTGCTGGCAGGATTACACCAGAAAGGCGGTGCTCGAGCAACTCTCTCGTGACCTGATCGGCTCGGCCGTCTCCCGATCGGCTTCGACCGGCCGGTTAATCGAGCATGTCCAACACGAGCTCAACGGACCAGGGGTTGTGATTCTGGATGAAGTCGACCAGCTTCGCGAGACTGAGGTGCTCTACGACCTCCACGAGATCCGCGGGCTCTCGTGGATCGGCATTGCGAACCGGGAGGTCGACCTCTTTGCCGATCTCGACGATCGAATCACCTCTCGTATCAGTGTTGCCTACCGCGTGCGATTCGACTCGTACAGAGAAGGCACAATTACCGAGATCCTCACTCGACGCGCTCGTGAGGGCCTCGGCCCCGGCGCCGTCGACGAGAACGTGCTCGCACGTATCGCGCGCCTCACCAAAGGAGACGCGCGCCGGGCGATCGCGGCATTGCGAGTTGGCGCGCGTATGGCCAGTCGCGAGGGACTGTCGGCGATCCCTATGCGACTCGTTGATGACGCTGTCGCTAGCGCGAAACGAGAGGTCCGCCAAAAGACGATCTCGAAGCTGAACACGCACCAGCGTGCGCTGTACGAAGCCCTCGCAGAGGAGGACGGACTCATCCAGAAGGAGCTGTACGCGCGGTATCGAGAGATTCACGACGATCCCGTAACGCTGCGATACCTCCGCGCGAACCACCTTCCGAAGCTGGAACACTACAACCTCGTTGACGTTGAGCAGCACAGTGGATCGAAGCGATATCGACTCGTCGACGCCGACCATCCAGAACTGCATCCCGAACGCGCCTGAATCCGCACCGTCCTGCGATTCGCACCCATTCGGAACCGTCCGGAACCTCACGGGTCAGACTAAATCACCGGTAGCGACCAGCCGTCAGTATGGCTTCGAAACAACCGATCCACAGCGGCGGCGCGCAGACAAAGGAGTTCGAGATCAACTTGGTCGCCGCGGGCCTTCACAACCCCGGCGATCCCGAGGTCGCGGAGGCGGTGGTCAGCACCGACGCGAACGCGACGCTCCGCGTGGAGATCTCGGCGTCCGACCGCGACGACTGGCAGCTCGACGTACGGAGGGTCGACGGATCACTCGACATCATCCGGAGCTTCCACGACGGCGTGAGCGTTCACGACGACGTGATCCCACAATGGATTGAGCACGTCGTCGACGTGGTCGGCGAGCGACTCGAGAGGAGCCGCTGATGGCGGACGCCGTCTTTCCCTATCCAGGCGGGAAGAGTCGTTTCGCGTCGTGGATCCTCGATCACGTACCGGAGCACACCTGCTTCGTGGAAGTGTTCGGCGGCGCGGCCGGCGTCCTCGCGAATAAGCACCCGGACACGAGCGACGTCGAGGTGTACAACGACCGCGACGGCGACCTGGTGCAGTTCTTCGAGGTCCTCCGCGATCGCCCGGAGGAGCTGATCGAGTGGCTTGACCAGACGCCGTACTCGCGCGAGCTCCACGACGAGTGGGCACACAAGTTCTTTCACGGGTACCGGCCCGCCGACCCTATCGAGCGCGCCGGGCAGTTCTTCTACCTCCGGTACACGCAGTGGGGAGCGAAGTACTCGAAAGAGGCCGGCTTCGGGACCTCGAAGGTCCGAAGTCGGGCGCTGTCGTACGCAAACAAGGTCGACCGGCTCGACGAGTTCGCCGACCGGTTCTCGGATGTTGTCGTGGAGAATCTCGACTGGGCCGACGTCTTCGAGAAGTACGACAGCGAGGACACCGTGTTCTACTGCGACCCGCCGTACGTCGGCTACGAGGACTACTACCTCGTGAACACGATCGACCACGAGGCGCTCGTCGACGGGCTCTCGGGGCTGGAGGGCGACTGGATCTGTTCGTACGAGGACCTGCCTGAGGGGTTCGGAGAGGTGTACGTCGTCGATCGTGACGAGAAGCGGTTCATCAACAGCGGAAAGCGTGGATCGGCGAAGGATGCTAAAGAGCGGTTGGTGATGAACTTCGAGCCGAAGGGTGTGAGAGTGGGTAACTGAATCTTATTCAGAGAGTTCGCGAATTGTCCCAACAACTGAATGCGCCTGCCAGCCGACTACTTCGTCAACCTGTTCTTCTACCTCAGAAGGTATGCGATCGTTCCCCCACGGCTTTACGCCCAACATTGGCTTATCCAGATGGTCCGCAATATCCATCTCTGCCCCAATTATATCGCTATGATTTACGTACATCCCAGCGAGGATGATTACTACAGATGCGGGCTGAATCTGTTCTATGAGCATTTCAGCAAGCTCTTCCGCCGTCTCCGCATCTAAGGGATCGTCTGAGGGGACACTGTAGTTTTTAAATTCGAAGTAAGGGAAGTCCTCTAAAAGTTCAACCAGATTATTGTACTGTTCGTCGTAGGACCACGAGTGTGAGAGGAAGAGATTGTACTCTTGCCTACTCTCTTTCTGAATTAAGACCTCTACGTCGTGTGAAAGTTGGTTAATTTTCTCCTCGAGTTCGTCGTCAACCATACTTTGTCATCGATGGTAGAATCTAATAATGCTACGGCTAATGAGGGCCTGCTTCAGTTTCACTCGGCTCTACCCAAACTTATATTCTCGAATATACGACGGTTAGCTAATGAGTTGGCAGCGGCATTTTGATCGGGCAAGTCGGTCTGATGGTCCAGTGTTCGTTGACAAGGACGAAATACAATCAATACCATCCGGATTCGAACTGCGTGGGATCACAGTCAACGGCCTTTGGGGGGTTTATGAGCAGGAGCGTGGGCACAGACATATCCGAATAACCGAACTCCCAACCCATTACACCGTATCAGTTTCTAGCTCTGTATCCACTGACTACGAACTTTCTCAGGCCCCACTCCAATCAACTCAGAGTAGTGATCAGTTGGGAAAATTAGCAGCATTAGGGGCTGGAGCCGCCGGTATTCTAGCTGTCGGGGAAGCAATCAGGCGCTCACGGAACAACAGTACTCCCGACACAGAACAATCCCACAGAGTATTCATCAGCCATTCGTGGGCGTATGAGAATGACTATGAGGAAGTTAGGGATCTCCTCAATGGTGCCCGGGGGTTCGAGTATTTTAATCACAGTGTCTCCTCGGAGGATCCCCTCGATGCACAACTCCCGAACCATCTCAGAAAAAAGATATGCGATCAAATGCGTTCTGCTTCTGTAGTCCTCGTGTTAGGCGGGATGTACGTCGAATACAGCGATTGGATTCAAGAAGAAATAGAGATAGCTAATGAGATGGAAAAGCCGATTATCGGGGTTAAGCCACAGCGGAACGAACGTATCCCAAATACAGTACACGAACACGCCACCGAAGTTGTCGAAGCCGATGGAACTGAGATATTAGATGCGATCAATCGACATTCAGCATGACAAACGATGATAGCAGCTCCGATAGTGGCCGAGAAAAGCTGATTGATCAGTATACAGCCTACGTGAACACGACGCTCAACGTCAGCAATAGGCGGATGCGGAATAACCGGTTTTATGTACTTCTCCTCTCCGGTACGCTCGCTGTACTGTCTGTACTCACCGAGACCCAGATAATTGAGGAAGTTGGATTGCTCCTCGCTGGCTTACTTGGACTTGCTCTCTGTATTCTTTGGTACCTCAGTATTGTCTCGTACAAGCAGTTGAATAGCGGAAAATATGACGTACTCGCTACGATAGAGAAGGATCTACCGGCTGAACCATTTAATGACGAGTGGGAAGTCCTTGACGAGGGACAGAATTGGCGGACCTACATTACCCATACCCGTGTAGAACGAAAAATTCCGGGTGTACTGGCTGTCCCCTACCTTCTCATTTCCATTTACGCGAGTATTCAGCTTCTGTAGCAGCAGAGATCAATTATACTGTCTATCTTCGATGTCTACCTCAGACCCAGTTTTCAGGCCTCTTCGGTGAATATCTCCAGTTCGGCCCGATCGTACCCGTACTTCGCCATCACCTGTTCGATCTTCCGAACACAATCGTTCGCGGAGAAGTTGGTTTCGACGTACAGATCTGTGTCCGGTATCCTCCGAGGTTGGACGAGCTCCGACTGTCGGCCCTCCTCCACGAAGTAGCTCCGCGTGCGACCCTCGATCTCGGTGATACGGTCGTGGTCGTCGGCGTCGCGAAGTATCTCCGCGACCGCGGTCGTGAGCGTGTTCGCCCAGCTATCGACATCGTAGGTCTCGCCGAGGATCTTAATTACCGAGGGCGTCATTCCGGTGTAGTCGTCGACCTCGGTGGACTCGCTCGCCGGCGGCTCTTCGACGAGGTCCTCGCGGCTGGCGTTCTGCATGAACTTGTTGACCGTCTCCGCGAAGTCCTGATACGCGCCTTGGAGGAAGACGAACTTCTCGCTCTGCTTGTCGTACGCGTACTTCTCAGCGATCTCGTGGACACCGCGTTCGGCCGTGGACAGGTTCTTGTCGGGGTTCGGTCGCCACATATCGAGCAGCTCGATGTCTCTGTTGCCTCTGCTGTACTGCCTGAGGGTGTTGTCGATGTTCGTGGACTTGCCGATCTTGATGTCCATTATTTTGAGGCCCGAATACTCCAAGTGAGAAATTCTGATTGCGTAGACAACTTTGTTCATGGACAGGTTTTGCGCGACTGGTCTCTTGAGGGTTTCTGAGGCTGTTTAATAGTATGACTGGAAGTATTGATATCAGAATTAAACAAAAATTGAGTCAATTGAGTGTGAGTTGCAGCATTATGATGAAATTTAGCCTGACAGAAATAATAAAAACTAATTATAATGGCTATCACATATCAACTGTGCCAGTTGGACGATATATTCGTGGTTTGAACTCTTACGACCTACTCGGTAATCTTATTCCAGGAATAGTTGCTCTTGTGGTAACTCTCGGTGTATTTACGACACCACCCATTCCAGATAGTATCGAAGAGTATGCTCTATTTGCTGTTATCGCCTATCTTACGGGGAACCTGATTCAGTCGGTCGCATCAACTGCTGTTGGAGATCGGAGACACTTCGATCGCACAATGAGTGATGCGGAAATGAGGACCAAATCTGAGTTGGCGGAGGCAGAGACCGAGTCTAGCTCGGATGAGCCATCAGATGGACAAAAGAAACCGTCAGAGAATAATCGAGACAGACTATTTTGGAAGATTGTCCATCCGTATATTTGGCCACTTGCCGTCTGGTTCCGACCACCCCGTGGAGAAAGGCTTGAGGATGCGATATTAGTTAATCGAATTTGGGAATATCTCATTGATACGCACGAGATTCCGTTTCGGACTACCTCATACGGTGTGCTGTATCACGTTATGTCTAGTAGAGTGGATAACATTCAATCTCCGTCACGCGCAGTCAGGATGCAAGCACTGCGAAATCTTAATCGTGGCATGTGGATCACCTCTTGGTATGCTTCGTTACTCCTTGGTTCTGTCCTCATAATTGACTGGCAAATAGATTCTGGTGAAATGATCCATATCCTCGATCTTGAATACGAACAGCCCCTGTTTTTTGAATACTGGATACCAGTCTGGATATTGGTTCTCGTCAGTCTTGTGGGAGTGATGTTTTTCTGGGTACTTGCTGAGTCAACTGAAGAGGATTACATTGAGTACCTCTTTGCCGATTACGTAGTTGCTGTCGCATCTGAGGCGGAGGATATCTCGTTTGATCAGGATACACCACTTAGAATCACAGGACAACTAGCCTCCGGTCCCCTACAGTTTGAACTATCAGAAGCAGATGATGGGAATGAAGGTGTTGAGAAGCCTATGGATCCAACAGATGGTGAAGAGTCAGCGGATAAATCACCTGAGGAGAAGAGCGGAGATAGTGATAGTTCTCACAGAGATGATGACGCTGTATCCGAATAGAACAGGAGAAGGTATGCCAGATAATTAAGCCGGCTTTTCAATCCGACGGCCTCGTTCAGAATGCACATCCTCAATTTTCCAGTCGGGAGGTGATTCTTGGTCACTTACAAGCGTGAGCTTGTACACATTACCAACCTCAAGATCCAGAACTTTGTCTTGAGTCTCTTGCGTATACTCACTGCTGTGGACTGGAACCGAGACACGAAGCCCCTGGTCAGGCCCTTCAAGGACTTCAAGCCAGAGGTGGTTATTCTGTGCACCTGCCACCTCGTAGAGTTCTGGTTCAGTCTTGAGCATCCTTAACAGCAGATTACAATAGCAGGATAATAAATCTACTCTTGGATACATCCCCTCAACCCAACACTGAGCAATGTGCTAGTTCTAGTCAAGTGGACCCTTTCTGGTACACACAAGACACTCATCACGACTCGATCGGATGGTCAGTATACAAAGATCCAAGAAAAATACTGTATCTAGAACCGACTCGCTCCTGTGAACGCCTCTGGAGATACTTCCTTCTTCATCCGTTTGAGGCGGTCTTTCTGCTTTCCAGACGCTGCTTCGATGAGCTTCCGATCAGGCCACGAGTGGATGTGCAACCGATCGAATTGCTCCTCAGCGATCTCCCGCACAAGCTCGATATGCTCGATCGCGTACTTGGTCCACTCACCATGGTCCCGGATTCGCTCTAATTCCTCAGCGACATCGTTGTAACCAGCCTCACGCGTCGCTTCGAGACACATCTCGAAGTTCGCACCACGAGGATTCATCGGCTCGTGGAACACGACATCCGGATCGACAGCCGCGAACCACGAGAGCGCCTCCCGAATCTCGTCTCGATCCATCGTTGGATAGGTCGGGGAGAACGAGACGAACCGCGGAACTTCCGCTCGGAACAACTCGTCGAGGGCTTTCCACCGTGCCATCGGCGGCGGCGCATTCGGTTCGAGCGCGTCGACGAGAGACGCATCGAACGAGGGTATTGAAGTCCCGACAGCCACGAGTCCGTCCGCTTTCTCGAACAGGTCAATGTCACGGGTCAGGTTCGGACTTCGCGAGAGGATCCGGACCGGAATGTCCGCCTCGACGAGTTCTCGAACACACCCACGAGTGATCTGCGCTGCTCGTCGATCTTGGTAGCAATCTGTCCCGCTAGAGAGCATCACGACGCCGCGCCCCCGTCTCGTTGTCTTCCACTCCTCTTCGAAGTCCGTATTCTTGAGCCCTTCGTGAACCCGCTCCGGGAGGTCGTCCCGGTAGAGCAGGTAGTCTCCCCAGTCCCGTTGAGGGTCGTCCACGTCAGCCTTGTCTTCAAGCATCTCGTCGCGGCTGTCGATGGCCGGCGTCGACGGGACGTAGCAGAACTTACAGCCGTGTCGGCAGCCCGTGGCGACGTTGATCACGTAGTCGCAGAGGCTCTTCTCGTTGAGCTTCGACTCGCTGAGGACTGTCTTTGTCGGATCAACGTTGACCGTCAGTCCGCCTTTCTCTTCACCGTTCTCCGATGATGCGCAGTCCCAGCAGAGGAGGTGTCCGTCAGGGCGCGCGCTGAATCGGTCGGTAATCTGGTTCCCGCACTCCTTACAGACGAGTCCTTGCTGCCAGAGATTGAGTCGATCGCCGTGTTCTCGCTCGGCTTCACGCAGCTCGTCAAGCGTCGGGTGTTTGCCCAGCTCCTCGACGACGCGACCGTCCTCGTCGACGAGGTGGACGAATCTATCGTACCACCCACCGTCCGGATCGCGTTCGGTGTCAAGGTGCATATAGGCCTCCTTAGCGAAACGTCCGATCCCTAACAGTATAAAAAAGAGGTGAGTCCGGAGTGAAAGTGGAACTAAAACCGATTACGCGGAAGAGGGCAGCTTCGGGTAGTCCTCGGGCGATTCCATCTTCTCGCGTTCGCGGCGGAAGAACTCCTCGTCCTCACCGGCGTGTTTAATGAACTCCTTGTCGGGCCAGAGGTGGATCGGAAGATCGAGGTCGTCACCGATGTCGCGGACTGCGGTCAGCTGCTCCTTCGAGTACTCGACCCAGTGGTTACGGTCGCGGAGTTTGTCGAGTTCGTTGGCGAGTTCCTCCTGTCCCGCCTCGCGTGCCGCCTCGACCGTCATTTGGAAGTTGCCGCCGCGGGGGTTGATCGGCTCGTGGAAGACGACATCGGGGTCCAGCCGTTCCTTGAACTTGGTGAGGAGCTCCCGGAGGTCTTCACGGTCCTGTGTCGGATACGTCGGGGACATGGAGACGTAGACGGGAACGCCGGCGTTGCTGATCTCTTCGAGGGCGTCGAGTCTGGAGGAAGGGGCAGGTGCGCCGGGTTCGATCGAGCGAACCTTCTCGTCGTCGAGACACGGGATTGAGGAGCCGACGGTGACGAGGCCGTTGGCGGCTTTGAACACGTCTAGGTCGCGAACGACGGCCGGACTGCGTGTAAGGATTCTGACCGGCTTCTCGTGTTTCACGAGCTCGATGACGCAGCCACGAGTGATCTGGGCGGCACGGCGATCTTGGTAGCAGTCCGTTCCGCTGGAAATCATTACGACGCCGCGGCCGTCCGGAGTAGAGTCCCACGTTTGTTTTCTATCCAACTTCTGTCCAAGACGTTCTGGTAGATCATCTCGGTACAGGAGGTAGCTTCCCCACTCCTGTTGTCCGTCTACAACACCTGCTTGTTTTTTGAGCATATCACCTCGCATTTTAATGTTCGGTGTTGAGGGAACATAACAGAATTTACACCCATGAGTACACCCAGTAGCAACGTTAATAACGTAATTACACAGATTTTTGTGGTGTAGGGCAGAGTTGGAAAGGACGGCTTTTGTTGGATCTGTAGTATGAGTTACACCACGTTGATCCTCGTCGGAAATACGGTTCATTGAACAGTCCCAACACAAGAGCGCCCCATCCGATTTAGCACTGAATCGCTCTGTTATATTATTCTCACAGTTGGTACACTGGAGTCCAGTATCCCATAAATCAAGCCGTTCAAGGGGTTCTGAGTGCTGTCGACTTATTTCTCTTAATCTACCCAATCTAGGTGGCTCCCTAAATCTGTGGATGATGTCACCAGTTCTGTCCTCTACAACGACACCCTCGGAGCCATTAGGACTCGAATTACAGATTGAGAGGCCCCCACTGTTCAACATAGTGGATATATCATACGAGGGAGTCAATAATGGTTTTCATGGTATTGAGTCAAATTAGTTGGACGGTAAAGTAAAGTAATTCGCCACTATCATATCGTACCAGCAAGCAAATGGTCCTATCTGATTCTGACGATGAGAAGTGGATATACCGAGAGCATACTGCTGCAAAGCATGAGGTTTATCAAAAATACTTGACGCCTTGGACTTACAAGCTATCCTCTTGGAACGATAAACTTAGAGTAATCGACTGCTTTGCGGGTCGAGGATCCTACGTTCGTGCCGAGGACTGCTCAGGAGCTCAATTAGAGGAGATATCCGCACCGACAGAACTCCCCGGATCACCTCAGATAATCCTTGATCGGCTCACAAAGCATTCTGACAAATTCGAAGAGGCAGAGGCTATATTTATTGAAGCAAATGAAGAAAACTACGATGAATTGGATGAGAACATTTCGGAGACAGCTGGTATAGCCGATAACATCTCTGTGAATCCCATTCAGGGTGAGTTTCAAGACAAAGTCTTGGATCTCGTTACTACCGATGGGAGTGACTGTCCTACTCTATTTTTCATCGATCCATTTGGATTCAAATCACTCGATTATGACGTAGTTACAGAAATCGGATCAACCGATCAGTTCGAGATACTAATCACATTTATGTCTAGAGATATCAATAGATTCCTAGAAAATGAAGATCATAGAGACGCATTAGAAACTACATTTGGAACGCCCGATTTTATCGATGAGGTAGGTGATCTCGACCCTGAGAATTGGGAACCACTTGTTGAGTATTATACTGATAGAATAGAAGGTACCGGACCGGAGATGACATTTGAGTATTTGATTACAGAGCCCGAGACGAGGCAAACTGTTTATTATCTCGTGTTTGGGACAAATCATCCGAATGGCTTGAAAACAATGCGTGATGTGATGAATATATGTGGGACTGGAAACTTCGGATATGCTCCAAAGATCCCCGAACACGATCGGAAACAATCCGGCTTAAGTGCATTTACGACTGGATTAGCTGCTACCAAGGAATTTCTTGTTAATACCTTTAGTCAGTACCGTATAGAATTTCGTAATATGGTAGAAATGTGCTACAAGATGAGAAAATATGAGGACGATGTGGAATCAGACTACAGAAAAGCGATACAGGAACTTGAGTCGGAAGGCCAAGTGGAGGTCATTAGGCGAGCTTCCAAGACTGGAGGAACTGGTGTCGGAAAAGGCGATCTGATCGACTTCAGGGATGACGACGATCTAGAGGATATTGGTTAGGGAGTCCCACATTAACTGTGACCAATTCTACCGGCGGCAGTATCATTCACTAATGTCTTCCAGCTCCTCAGCATCGAGGTCCCCAGAGAGATACGCTAGGCCGCGATCGGTGATCTCGGTGTACCCCTGTGGATCGTCATAGCGTTTTACCAGACCTGCATCTTCGAGCTTTGGCAGCCGCCGATCGATCGTCGGCCGCGATATGTTCTGTATATTAAACGCTATCGCGGTAGGAGGGAGCGCGATTCCGTGATGAGCGAGAAACTCCAAGATAGCATCATCAGACTTGGTCATCCAGCTCACCACGGGCCTCATTGACCGGCGATACCGGAAGCCGACTCTTAGTTATAGGGTTATTCAACCGATCTAATTGCTTAGACATACTAATTGATAGTCTACACCATCAAAGTTAAGCCCCCCGAACCCACACCTGTCAGTCACGGACCCACCCGGCCGTCGTCGAGGACGCGCCGTGCCTGAAAAGGACGCGGGCCGCGCTGCGCCAACAGCCGGCCCGTGTGGGGTTCCGTGACCAAGCACGAAACCCATGCACACCGATCCGACGCGGGGGCTTGAAACTCCCGTCCGAGACGCGGAATCGACACTGACTGACGAGTATCCGGCAGCACTCGCGACGCTGATGCGAGCCGATCGCGCGATCCACGACGTCGCGCAAACGACCCTCCGCGAGTTCCGCGGCGAAGTCGATCTCTACCCCGACGACCGATGATCGACTCTACCAGCTCGCCGTCCGGAACACCATCCGGAACGACCGAAACCCGGACACGGTGCCGAGAGAGCGTCCGTCCGGAACCGTTCGGAACCGCACGGGTCACACTAAACCCCGCGTCGGGGCGACCCCGACGTATGCCGGATCACGACGGCGCGGCCAGCACCGCATCACGACCGACTGATGACGACTGACGACACCACCATGAGCGACGCACACACCCAGCCGACGGACGAGCCGCACAGCGACGAGACCACCTGGTACGACCTCCTCGGGTTCCAGCGAGACCTCCTCCTGGTCGCCGCCGAGGTCGACGGCGAGGAACTCCCGAAGGGCCTCACGCTGATGCGACGGCTCGAAGATCGCTACTCCGTCGCGATCAACCATGGCCGACTGTACACCAACCTGAGCGATCTTGAGGAAAAGGGCCTGATCGAGTCGGAGGAGATCGACGGACGCACCAACGCGTACCGCGTCACCGACCGCGGCCGCGAGCTGCTCTCACGACACCGAGACTACCTCGGTCTTGCACTGGAAGTCGAGGGGGTGGATGCATGAGCCTCGACTGGCCGACCGGCTGGGATCGGACGCCTGCAGGAGACCGAACGAAGAATCGAAGCTTCGAGGCGACACTCGGCGCGACGACGCAGGACCTCGCGACCGAGATGGATCGAATGGGCGTCGACGGCTGGCGGGCGTCGATCGGGAACTCCCACACAAAATCGAACGGGCTCCCGCTCGCGAACGCGAATCCCGACGATCCGGGATTCGTCCTCCGCTGGCGCGAGAACGACCAGGAGTACGCGGTCGCCTGTGACGCCTACTCGCGGCTCCGGGACAACGTCCGAACGGTCTACAAGTGGATCCACGAGACCCGGATGCGGGGGAACCGTCCCGTCCGGACCGGTGACTCCGAGTTCGCCGCAGCTCGCCTCCCGCCCGGAGACGGCGACGAGAACGCTGTCGTGGTCGGATCTGTCTCGAACAAACCGGCCCACGAGGTCCTCGGCGTCGACGTGTACGCCTCGTCTGACGAGGTGCTCGATGCCTATTACGAACGTGTGAAAGAAGCGCATCCGGACCACGGTGGTTCCGAGGAGGAGCTACTGCGCGTCCGCGACGCGAAAGAGGAGATGCTCGGAGGTGACCGATGAGCCCGACCGTCGAGGTCGAAGTTCGGCGGAACCGCCACGGCTCGGTGCTCGCGTACGCCGACCGCGACCGCGCGGCGCGTCTCCTGGAGGATCATCGAGCCGTGATCCAGTCGCTGTACGATCTCGTCGATCGCCGGCACGGGTCGGACGGCGATATCGTTGCCCGGCTCTCCGTCCGCGAGGACGCTCGAGTCGTCGACGAACTCGATCTCCGTGATCGGTTCCGACGTGACATGGAGGCCGACCGCGCGATCTCGCTCGTCGAGGATCTCCGGTACCACGCCGGCGAGAAGGAGCTCGTGGCCGACGGCGGCGAGGTGGATCGATGAGCCACCAGGCCGTCTGCGCCGAGTGTTCCTGGACCGGCGAGGCGAAGACGCTGAAC
>NZ_JAXRUU010000062.1:0-17012 GCF_034497445.1 Halorubrum sp. AD140 | reverse complement strand
TTCGACTGCTTGTCACCCTCCGCCTGCTCGACCGCCGAGCGGCGTTCCCCCTGCGCTTCGAGGATCATCGCCCGGCGGCGACGCTCCGCCGAGGTCTGCTGTTCCATCGCCTGCTGGACGTCCTTCGAGGGGTTCACCTCGCGGACCTCGACGCTCTCGACGCGGATCCCCCACTCGTCGGTCGGCTCGTCCAGCTCCTTGCGGATCTTCGCGTTGATCTCCTGGCGTTTGTTCAGCGTGTCGTCGAGCTCCATGTCGCCGAGCACCGCCCGGAGCGTGGTCTGTGCGAGGTTCGAGACGGCCTTCTTGTAGTCGTCCACCTCCAGGAACGCCTTCTTCGCGTCCATCACCTTGATGTAGACGACCGCGTCCGCCGTCACCGGCGAGTTGTCCCGCGTGATCGCCTCCTGACGGGGGACGTCGAGGGTCTGGGTCCGCATGTCGAACGCGTACGTCCGCGAGACGAACGGCGGGATGAGGTTGATACCGGGCTCCAGCAGCTTCCGGTACTCGCCGAACACCGTGAGCGCCTCCTTCTCGTAGGCGTCCACGATCTCGAACGACTGCCAGAGCGTGACGACCACCAGCAACAGAAAGAGCAGGCCGACGCTCACCAGGCCGAATCCGAGTTGGAGGGACAGTGGATCCATGCCACGGAGTTGGGGCATCGCGTTCTTAATACTTCGCCTGACGGGCCGGACCGCCGGCCGTCTCGCAGATAACAAACCCTAAAACCCGGCTCGGCGACCGATCCGGTATGCGTTTCCGGTTCGTCGGGCGCCTCGGGCTCGCCGACGCGGTGACGGTGGCGAACGCCGCGGTCGGATTCCTCGCCGTCGTCGCCGCGACCGTCGATCTCGAGACCGCCGCCCGGCTGGTGCTGCTCGCCGCCGTCGCCGACGGGCTCGACGGCGTCGTGGCCAGACACCGCGGCTCGACGGACGCCGGCCCGTACCTCGACTCGCTGGCCGACGTGGCCTCGTTCGGCGTCGCGCCCGCGGCGCTCGTGGCGGCCGTCGTCCTCGACGGGCGGACGTTCGCGAGCGACCCCGTCTTCGTCGGTATCGGCGTCGGCGTCGGGGCGCTGTTCGTCGCGATGGCGGTCGCCCGGCTCGGGATGTACACGGCCTACGACAGCGACGCACGCGAGACGGTTGGGGTGCCGACGACGCTGGCGGCGACGATCCTCGCCGCCGCGGTGATCGCCGGGTACACGGCGCCCGTCACGCTCGTCGCGGCGACCGCGGCGTTCGCGGTTCTCATGGGGACGACGGTCACGTACCCGGACCTCCACGCGCAGGACGCGCTCGTGATGGGCGTCGTGCAGGTCGCCGTCGTCCTCACGCCGATCGGGCACGCCGTCACGTCGCTGCTCCCGGCCTGGATCGGCGAGGGCTTCGCGTTCGCGCTGCTGTTCTTAGCGTGCGGCTACCTCCTCCTCGGACCGCGGTTCTACTGGGGAGACGGGATCCGGTCGCCGCGGAGCGACGCGGGAGAGCGGGGAGCCTGACTCTCGGCGGGGGCTGCCGAGCCGGTGGCTCGGAGAGGTGGATCGAGAACGGATCGAAAAGCGAGCCGTCGAAGCGGTCTCTGCGGCAGTCGTTACAACAGCTCGTCGAACGACTTGTGCCGGGTGATGTCGACGCCCTCGTCGGTGACGACGGCGACGTTGATCCCGTTCCCGGACGCGAGGTCGCGCTCGACGGCGGACTGGATCGCCTTCGCGGCGACGGTCTTCGCCTCGTCGACGGTGATCTCGTCGTGGTACTCCTGTTCGAGGACGCCCAGCGCGTACTGGGAGCCGGAGCCGGTGACAGTGTACTCCTCCTCGGTGGTGCCGCCGAGGGCGTCGATGGAGTAGATGTGCGCGCCCTCGTCGTCGACGCCGCCGAGGATCGGCTGGACGATGTAGAACGCGCCCGACCGGAGGAGGTTCCCGGTGAGCGTCGACAGCGCCTCCATGGACATGTCCTTGCCGCGGCGGGTCTCGTAGAGGCTCGTCTCGGCCTTGAGCGTCGAGATGAGGTTCTGGGCGGCCGAGACGGAGCCGGCGATGGTCAGCGCGCCCCGGGGGTGGATCTCCTCGACCTTCTGGACGTCCTTCGAGGAGACCATGCCGCCGAGGGAGGCGCGCATGTCCGTCGCCATCACGACGCCGTCTGCGGTCTTGATGCCGACGGTCGTGGTGCCGGTCTTCATCTCGCCCTCGCCGTCGGCCTGCGCCGCGCGGCGCTCGCTGTGTTCGAACTCGCCGAGCTCGGGTCCGAAGACGGGCTGGTCGCGGCCCAACTCGTCGGCCGGCCCCTCGGAGAGGTTTCCAGTCGGTGTTCGCATTACGCCGTCGTTGGCCCGGCGCGCTGATAAAGGCAACCCTTCGAGGCCCCTCCGCCGGTTCCGACGGGTCTATTCGTCGCGGGCGGATCGGGTCCGCCGTCGACGCCCCGTCTGGGGGCGGCGAGGCCGCTCACCGAGGGAAAGCGCGACGAGGTCGGGGTGAAAAGTGCGTCTACTCCTCGACGTTCTCGTACGCCTCGCCGGTCGTTTCCACGAGCCGGCCGATGGGGACGTTGATGCCGAGTTGCCTGCGGGCGAAGACGGCCACCGGGAACAGCGAGATACCGAGCGCGACGGTCGCCTGGTGGATCCCGAAGAGGGCCGCCGAACGGATGCGATCGAACATGGGTCTTCGGCCGACCGGAGCAGCGGGTTGTATAAATATCTTCCGTGCGGCGCGTTTCGGTTACCTCGACGCAGTCTTGCGGTTTGTGGTCGTTGATTAACGATCCTGAAATTTGATCGGCCGGCTGTCACGAACGGGATATCTCAGGCGGGGCGAACCCGGCTCGTTTCCATAAGTTATGCGAATTCACCGCGGCTCGTGCGCCTCGCATCTCTCCGTCCCGGCGGATGTGAGAGGGCGTGTCGAGAGGGACGCGAGCGCGACCGTGACGCGACCGGTGACGGACCGGTTCGCCGCGGACCGAACGGAATATATCCGGCGCGCCGCGTACGACGGCGTGTGCAGAACGTTACGGACCGGACGCGGAACCCGTTCGGGATGCGTCCGGACTGTCGGTCGTTCGTCCCCGGCTACGGCGACGCCAACGCCGACTTCCACGTGGTCGGCGACCACCCCGGCGTCCACGGCGGCGTCGAGACGGGCGTCCCGTTCACCGGCGAGCCGTGGTCTCCCGCGTTCCTCTCGGCGCTGATAGAGGCGGGACTGATCGCGGGGCTCGCCGACGGAACGGCGCCGGACGGAACGCCGACGGCGGGAACGGAGGACGAGGCGGCCGAGCCGGTTCGGACCGCCCGCACGTACTTTTCGTACCTCCACATGTGCGCGTCCGAAGGTACCCCTACCGAGGAGTCGTACGACGACATGGAGCGGTTCTTCGACGCCGAGCTCCGGGCGATCGCCGCGCACGTCCTGTTGCCGGTCGGCGCTCGCGCGACCAAGCACGTCCTTGAGCAGTACACCGCGCGAGCGTGGAAGACCGAGATAGACATGGAGGCGCTCCACGCGACGGAGATCCTCGGGTCCGGGTGGCTCGTCCTCCCCATAAAAGACCCCGTCGAGTGGGTCGAGGGGGACGGCGACCGCCTCGTCGAGGCGCTCTCGGAGCTGCAGTCGACCGATTTCCGTCGCGAGAGCGACCTCGGACGCTTCATTCCCGGCAGCGATCCGTACCTCGTCCGGTGAACGTTCCGAGCGAGGCTCGACCGCGGAACCCAACGCGCGTCGGCGCGCGATCGGATGCGCGTGGAGTTTCGTCCGAACTCGAGTCCGGTGATCGTCGATTCGGAGCGAAATACGGCGTTCGAATGAGCGATCGTCATCCAGACACGGATCGCTCCAGTCATATTTGTCACTACTCCCCGGATTTTATACCGGTCACCGACATTCGTCAATAGACGCCCGACCGATCGGGCGTCGGCCGTAGGACTGGTACTCCATACGGCGGCTTGGTCAGCAGCGGCCCACACGGGCCGTTTTTCGACGGTTCTCGCCACCGCAGAGCAGCCGCCGCGCCGGGACGCCGCGGCGATCCGCTCGCCGTCGGCAGACGGCGGCGACTCAGTCGGTCGTCAACAGGTCCGCGAGGTACTGTCCGACGTGGTCGTCCATCCGTCGCTTGAAATCGGCTCGCCGCGCGAGGCGGTCGAGCTCGCGTGAGACGTACGTCCCGTACTGGACCGCCTTCTTGTCGGCCGTCCGGACCGACTCCGGCACGAGACCCGCCGCCGCTCGGCGAAGCGCGACCTTCCGCTCGCCGTCGGCCGCGAGCAGTTCGCCCGGAAGCGCGAGCGCGGCCGCGACGATCCGGTCGTCGAGCAGCGGCGCGACCGGCTCGACCCCGGCCGCGCGGAGCGTGAGCACGTCGCGCTCGAGCTGGTCGGGGAGGGTTCGGACCGTCTCGGTGCGCGCCCCGCGCACGGTGTCGGCGTCGACGCGGGCGTCGTTCGCCGGGTCGGCGACCTTGCTGTACCCCCCGAACAGCTCGTCGGCGCCCTGTCCGACCGCGAGCCGGTCGATCCCGTCGGCCGCGGCCGCCTCCGCGACGAGGTACAGCGGCACCGCGATCGCCACGTCCATCGGATTCCGGCGTCCCGTCGCGGCGGCGACCTCGCGGACCGCGCGCAGGAGCACCTCGTGGGTGATCTCGACGACGTGCAGGTCCCGCCCCATCGCCGCGGCCGCCTCGCGCGCGGCCGAGACGTCGTGACAGCCCGCGAACCCGGCGACGTAACAGGGCGCGTCCGGGGCGCCGGCGGCGACGACCCCGGAGTCGACGCCGCCGGAAAAGGCGACCGCGGTCCGGTCGCCGCTCTCCGAGCCGCCCGCCTCGTCGAAGGCGTCGCGGAACGCGTCGCCGAGCGCGGCCCGGACCGCGGCGTCGACGGCCGCCTGCGCTGCCTCCGGGTCGTCGGGAGACCCGTCGGGGAGCGTCCAGACGCGCTCGACTCCGGCCCCGGAGGCGACGCTCCCGGCCGGAATCGGCGTCGGATCGTCGAGGACGGTCCGGTCGAACGCCCAGGCGTCCGGGTCGGTCGGGGCGCGGTCGGTCGCCGGGTCGGCGGCGTCGCGCTCGACGAACAGCGGCTCGCGCCCGAGGACGTCGCGGACGAGGACCGGCCCGTCGCGTCCGGGGGGATCGGCGAGGGACCCCGCGAAGCCGCGCCCACCGGGGAGGGGGTCGCCCTCGCGGAGGGCGACGCGGACGCGCTCGGGCGGCGCGCCGCGCAGGTCGGACGCGGAGGGGGCGTCCGAGGGAGCGTGCGAGGCGGGCGGCATCGCGGTCAGCGCAACCCGTCGAGCGCGCGGAGCGCGCGCCGCTTGGCGCCGCCGCCGAACTGGCGGAGGGAGATCCGCCACGGTGTTCGCTTCCCGACGACGCTGGTCCGGCCGTCGCGGATCGCGGAGAGGATGGCGTCCGCCGAGTGCTCACCGGCGCCGACCTCGGTCACCGCCTGGCCGACCATCTCGGAGATGTGCGCGTCGCTGCCGGCGGTCATCGGGAGCCCGTTCCGGATCGCGAACTTCTCCGCCTGGCGGTTCGAGCGTCCGGTGAACAGCCGGGAGTTGTACACCTCGATGGCGTCCGCGCTCGCTAGCTGTTCGGCGCTGATGTGAGCGGCGACGCCGTGGCGGGACTTCTGGAAGGGGTGGGGGATGACCGCGATCCCGCCCTGGTCGCGGATTCGGTCGAGCGTCTCGTCGAAGGGAAGCCCGCTCTCGACGCGCTCGTCGATGCCGAACGCGAGGACGTGACCGACCGCGCACGTCACCTCCATGCCGACGATGCCGACGAGCCCGTAGTCGGGGGCCCTCTCGGCCGCCTCGATGCTGGCGTCGATCTCGTCGTGGTCCGTGATGGCGAGCGCGTCCAGCCCGACCGCCGCCGCCTGCTCCAAGAGCAGGTCGACCGGGTCGCGCCCGTCGTAGGACAGCGCGGAGTGCGCGTGGAGCTCGACCGATAGCACGCGCTGTCTTTCGAGACTCGCTTTAAAAAGCGTCCCGGTCCGCGGGCGGTCCGTTCCGACTGCCGGACGCGAGTTCGCCGGCGGCGACGCGATGTCACGGAGCGGGGTGCGGCGGCGCGCCTCCGAGCGCCCGGTGGGCGCGAGGAGCCCGCGAGGGAGGCGGCGGCCCGGCGCGGCTCCGCCCGCGCCGGCCCGTGCGCCGAGGCTGGGGAGGCGCGAGGCGCCGCGCGGTCGCCGTGGGTCGGGCGGGATTCGAACGGACGGCCGCAAAGCCGCCGGCGACCGGGGGCTTCGGAGGCGTTCAGCGACGGTCCTTCCTGAGTCGTTGACGGCGCAGAACCGAACGAACCGGGGGCCACGAAACGGCGTCGACGATGCGCTCGCGTCGACCGATCAGAACGCGCTCTCGCCGACCGTCTCGCGGTAGGCTCCGGTGCCGCGGTGGGCCGTCTCGTCCCACGTCTCGACCGCGACGAGGACGCGGGTGTTCACGGCGTCGTCTGGGGCGCCCTCGATCCGGAGCGTCGAGTCGCCGATGCGGGCGACCGCCGTCTCGCCCTCGCGGTCGGTCACCATCACCTCGATCACCTCGCCCGACTCGTACGCCGGCGTCGAGTCCCGGAACGACCAGCCGGCGAGGAACTTCGTGAGGACGCTCATGCGCGCGACACCTCCTCGGAGACGCGGTCGGGGATGTACTCCCGCCCGAACCCGGTGAGCGCGGCGAGCAGGAAGACGATCACGAGGAACCACCCGTGGAACACGTACGGGACCACGTCGATCGGGTTGACGACCATCTCCGGGCCGTACTCAGCGCCGAGGCCGTCGGGGCCGACCATCACCTGGTACCCGACGAGGACGCCGCCGGCCCACGGGAAGATGTAGCCGAGGGCCGACGTGTTGGCGTCGAGGATGTTCGCCCGCCGGTAGCCGTTGATGTTGAACTTCTCGCCGAGCCGCGCGATGTACGGCGCGATCGCGATCTCGGCGGCGGTGTTGATCGTGATCATCCCGTTGATGGCCGCGGTGCCGAGCACCATCGTCACCTCGGCGCGGCGGACGGTCGTCGCGACCGAGTCCAACAGGAACTCCAGGATCGCCTCGAACCCACCGCCGCGGATCATGATCTGCGCCATCGACACGATCAGCAGGGTCAACACGATGAGCGGGAAGAAGCCGATCGCGCCGTCGTAGAGGCTCCCGCCCACGGCCGCGGCGTCGCCCATCTCGACGAACGGGAGCGCGGTCGCGGGGGTGGCGTCGGTCGTCGTGAACACCAGGATGTCGGCGACCGACGAGAGGCCGAACGCGAGGTTGAACGCGACCGCGACGATCAGCCCCCACGAGATCGCCTCGACGATGTGCCGCCCCGCGACCGCCGTCGCGATGACGACGCCCATCGAGATCAGGTGCAGCAGTCCGGGCGCCGTCGCCGACTCCCGAAGGGCGGCCGCGCCCTCCAGGCTCGCCCCGGAGAGGATGGAGCCGAAGACCAGGTACGCGATGAACGCCGGCACGGCCGCGATGAGCGCGTACTTGAACCGCGACGCGACGACGCCGCCGATGTCGGCGTCCTGCGTCACCGCGCTCACGATCGTCGTGTCGCTCACCGGAGCGAGGTTGTCGCCGAACACGGCTCCCGAGAGGATCGCCGCGAACAGCAGCGTCGGGTTCGCGCCGAGGAGCACGCCGGCCGGGAAGAACAGCGTCACGAACGCGACGGTCGCGCCGTACCCCGTCCCGATCCCGGTCGCGAGCAGGCCGCAGAGGACGAACGCGGCCGCGGGGAACGTTGTCGCGCCGACGTTCAGAGCGTCGGCGGCGAAGATGAGCCCCTCGACGAAGCCGCCGACCTGCAGCGTCTCGGCGAACATCCCGGCCCACAGCCACGCCACGATCGCGGTCGCGGCGACGCGCTGGGTCATCCCCTCGAAGATGGTGTCCGCGTACGCCTTCCAGTCGCCGCGCACGAGGAACATCCCGAGGATCGTCCCGACGAGCGCGCCGATCACGAGCCCGTTCGTGTCGCCGATGCCGAGGACGCCGCTCTGGACGATCGCCCAGAGGATGAAGAAGCCGATAGGCACCGTGCTCGCCCACTTGCCGCCGTAGAAGCTGATCCGAGGCCCGTCAGTCGACGCAGAGTCCTCCTCGAATCCGCCGTCGGCGACGGGCACCGGATCGTCGGCCGATCCGCGGTTGCTCGCCGGCGGCGCGCGGTCGGGCGGCGCACGGTCGGGCGGCGCACCCCCCGACGGGGGGCCGTCTGGGGGCACCGAGTCGCCGTCGGTTGGGTCTGCCGAGTCGCCGTCGGTTCGATCCGCCGAATCGTCGTCGCGGTGGCCGGTCATGCGTTTCTCCTACGCGCTTGGTGAGAGAGGATCCACCTAAACCCTCGTTTCTTCCGGCGTCCGTCCAACGGTCGATCGGTTCGGTCCGATCGCGCCGCGAGCCACAAGAACACGCTTAAGAACCCCGGCGGCGACGTCACGAACGGGAACAGCACAGCTGCAGATCCGACGCGCCGGGGCCTCTTCGCCCGCGGCTTGGGAATGTAGCAGTGCACCGACGCCTCCGGCGTCGCGGCCCGGGTCGACCCGCTCGCGCGGACCGGCCCGTCGGGACCGCTCGCACCGGCGAGCCGCCCGTCAGCCGCGTCGCGCGGAGTCGCGGTCACGTTGTGGTTGTGCCGTTCCAACTTCAGACAATGGCACGAATGCACACGCGCCGTCGCGGTTCGTCCGGTTCAGACAAGCCGGCGACGGACGAGAACCCGGAGTGGAGCGACGTCGACGCCGAGGACATCGAGTCCCGCGTCGTCGAACTGGCGGAGCAGGGCCACGACCCCAGCGTCATCGGCCTCAAGCTCCGTGACGAGGGCGTCAAGGGCGTTCCGGTGCCCGACGTCAAGCTGGCGACCGACAAGAAGGTCACCGAGATCCTCGCGGAGCACGACGCCGACTCGGAGTACCCCGAGGACCTCCGCAACCTGATGGAACGCGCCGTCCGCCTCCGCGAGCACATGGCGGAGAACGGCCAGGACCACCAGAACAAGCGCGCGCTCCAGAACACGGAGTCGAAGATCCGCCGCCTCGCGAACTACTACCGCGGCGACGAGATCGACGAGGAGTTCACGTACACCTACGAGCTCGCCGCCGAGCTGGTCGGCGACGAGTAAGCTTCCGCGAGACCGACGAACCGACTGTAACCGAAGACGCGCGACGCACTGAACGCACGACGAAACCGCCCACGACCGCACCGCACAACCCATGACCGAAGCGACGTCCACCACGCCCGCCCCAAACGTCCTCGCCGACGTCCTCGTCGACGCGCCATTCGTCCGGCTCGTCGCGACCGACGACGGCGACGCGCTGGCAGCCGCGGGGCTGCTCGCCCGGGCGCTGCGAGCCGTCGGCACGCCGTTCCAGGTCCGTGTCTCCGTCGACCCGATCCCCGACGACGCCGGCGACGGCGTCGCGGTGACCGTCGGCGCGGACCGCGGACCGCACGCGATTCCCGGTACCGGACACCCGGCGAGCGCGGACGCGTTCGCGGTCGCTCGCGCGCTCATCGTCGAGCCGGACCCCGTCGTCGCCCTCGCGGGCGTCGTCGCGGCCGGCTCCGTCCCCGGAACGGACGGCTCGGGCGACGCGCTCGACGCCGCCGAGTCGTCGGGCCGCGTCCGCCGACGGCCCGGCGTCGCGATTCCGACCGCGGACCTCGCGGACGGCCTCGCGGCCTCGACGCTCGTCCGGACGCCGTACTCCGGCGACCCCGAGGCCGCGCGCGTCGCGCTCGCGGAACTCGGGCTTCCCGCCGACCTCGACGCCGACGCCCACCGACGCCTCGCGTCGCTGGTCGCCGTCGACGTCGCGGACGCGGACGGGGCGAGCGCGCGAGCGGCCACCGCGGTCGAGCGCGCGCTTCGCCCCTACGCGACCGACGGGGACGCGGCGCCGTTCGAGACGGTCGGCGGCTACGCCGACGTCCTGGACGCGCTCGCCCGCGAGGCCCCCGGCACGGGGGTCGCGCTGGCGCTCGATTCCGACCCGAGCGCCGACCTCTGGACCGCGGCGCTCGACGCGTGGCGGTCGCACGGACTGGCGGCGCACCGCGCGCTCGACTCGGCGACGACCGGCCGGTACGACGGCTGCGTCGTCGTCCGCGTCGACCTCGCGGGAGAAGAGGGAGGCTCCGGACACGGAGTCGCCGCGCGCGACGCGGCCGCCGTTCTCCCGACCGTCGCCCGGCTCGCACACGACTTCCGGTCGCCCGAGCCGGTCGCGGTCGCGGTCGACGAGTCGGCCGGTCGGCTGGCCGCCGCCGCGAGCGAACCGATCGGGCTCGGCGACGCCTGCCGGTCGGTCGCGGCCGAGTTCGGCGGCGACGGCTGGGGCGTCGCCGAGCGCGGCGGACTCGCGGTCGGCGCGAGCGGAGACAGACACGGGAGCGAGACCGACGACATCACGGGTGCGCTCGCCGCACTCAGGGAGGCGCTATGAGCGGGGACGAGCCGCGGACCGACGCCGGCGCGTCCGGTGACGGAGCGACCCGGACGGCGACCGTCCGGACGACCCACGCCGACGCCGCCCTCGTCGCGGCCGCGCTCGCCCCGGACGAGACCGACTCGATGGCCACTCGCGTCGACGGTGACGCGATCGAGTGCGCGATCGAGCGACCGACGACCGGCGGGCTACAGTCGACCGTGGACGACCACGTCGTGAACCTGCGCGTCGCAGATCGAATCGTCGATCGCGCGAGGACGCACCTCGCGGCCGACGACGGAGCGCGCCGCTCCGACACCAACGGCGACACAGACACCAACACATGAGCGAACGATCCGTATCCAAGAGCAGAGAACAGAAGCGCTGGTACACCGTACTGGCGCCCGAACAGTTCGACCGACAGGAGCTCGGCGAGACGCTCGCCGAGGAGCCCGACCAGGTCGTCGGCCGCACGATCACGACGACGCTGGGCGAGCTCACCGGCGACTCCGGCGCGAACAACACGAAGCTGACGTTCAAGATCAGCGACGTCGGCAGCGACACGGCCTACACCGAGTTCATCAAGTACGAGCTCACGCGCGATTACCTGCGCTCGCTCGTCCGCCGCGGCGCCTCGAAGGTCGAGGCGTCGATCACGGTGCTGACGACGGACGACTACCGCGTCCGCATCCAGCCCGTCGCGCTGACGACGAAGAAGGCCGACCGCTCCCAGGAGAAGGCGATCCGCCGCGTCATGATCGACAAGGTCCACGCGGCCGCCGAGGAGCGCACCTTCGAGGCGTTCGTCGACGCGGTCGTCGAGGGGAACCTCTCGTCGGCCATCTACGGCGAGGCGAAGCTGATCTACCCGCTGCGCCGCGTCGAAGTCCAGAAGCTGACCCTCGAAGCGCGCCCGTCCGAGGTCGCCGCCGAGGAGGAGGCCGCTGTCGACGTCGACGCCGACGACGTCGCGGTCGACACCGACGAGTAACGCGTCTCCGAGCGCGCCCGCAGTTTTCGCGTTTATCCGTCACGGAGCGGCGCCGCCGTCGCGGGACGTCGGGGACGAGATCGGATGCGGTGACCTCGGTATAAACGGCAGATACGCGGTCACTCACTCCACCGAGCGCGTCAACTGCTCGCGGTACGGCTCGAACCCCTGTGTCTCGTAGAAGGCCATCGCTCGCCCGTTATCGACGTCGACGTCGAGCCGGAGTTCGCCGCAGTCCTGCTCGCGGGCGTCGGCGACGGCGCGCTCCATCAGGCGGTCGGCGAGTCCGGTGCCGCGGTACGGCGCCGCCACGTAGAGCTCGCCGACCACGAGCCGATTCGGCCGATCGAACGGGTCGGGGCACTCGTCGACGCTCGTCAACAGCAGGCCCGTCAGTTCGAGGTCGGGGTGCGTGACGGGCGCGGTCGCGGGGTCGGCTTCGGTGCCGGCGACGGCCCCCACTGCCACCCACCCGCGGTTCCCGTCCCGTTCGAGCCGGTTCCGCGTGAACTCGACGTTGCGCTCGACGAACCGATCGTCCGGCCAGTCCGTCAGCGCGTGCGCGTCGACCCGCTCGGCGAGTTCGCGGTGATAGGGGAGCCACAGCTCGGCCGCGTAGCGGCGGAGGGCGCCGTCGTCGGTCGGGAGCTCTCGGATCTCCATGCCCGTGGTGGGCCCGGATCGCTTAAAAGAGTCGGCGTGGTGTGCGGGTCGTCCGCATCCGCCGAGATCCGGGAGACGAAAGCTTGAAACGCCGCTCGCCCGACCTCACGGACATGGAACTGCGGGTCATCGAGAAGACCGACACGGAACTCCGCATCGAGATCGCCGGCGAGGACCACACGTTCATGAACGTGCTGAAGGGCGTCCTCCTGGAGACGGACGGGGTCGCGGCCGCGACCTACGACATGAACCCCGAGCAGTCCGGCGGCCAGACCGAACCGGTGCTGACGGTGAAGTCCGACTCCGACGACCCGCTCGACCTGCTCGCCGACGCCGCCGGGGCGATCACCGACCGAACGGGCGCGCTTCGCGACGCCGTGCAGGCGGCCTGAACGCGACGGGGCGGGACCGTCGGCCGTCTTTTTATACGCTTCCGCCGCTCTGCCAGCCGCCCGGCCGGCCGGACGAGGGGCATATCTAAGTGCCGACTCCAGAAACTGGGAACCATGCCACCGAGCGTACTCATGCTGGGATGGGGGTACCCGCCGAACATCACGGGCGGACTCGACGTCCACGTCGGCGAACTGTTCTCGGGACTCCGCGACGATCTCGGGGTGGAGGCCACCCTCGTGCTGCCCGCGGAGTTCGCCCCGGACGACGAGCCGGGACTCGAGCCCGTAGAGACGGGCGAGGGCGACGTCGCCGCCCGCGTCGAGCGGCTCAGCGACCGGTTCGCGGAGCTCGCGCCCGACCACGACGTGATCCACACCCACGACTGGTTCGGCTACGCGCCCGGACGGAAGGCCGCACGCGCCTCGGACGCCACGTGGGTGTCGTCGTTCCACTCGCTGGCGAGCGACCGCAACATCGACCCGCCCAAGCGCGAGGTCGAGACGGAGCGCCGGCTCGCGAACGCCGCCGACACGAACATCGCCGTCAGCGAGATCGTCCGCGAAGACATCAGGGAGCTGTACGACGCCGACTCCCGAGTCGTGTACAACGGCTTCTCGACGCCGGAGTTCTCCGGGAAGGACGTCCGCGCGGACCTCGGCATCGAGGGCGAGATGCTGTTTTTCGTCGGGCGACACACCGACCAGAAGGGGATCTCGCACCTGCTGTACGCGATGAAGAAGCTCCGCGGTCGCGACGTCACCCTCGTCGTCGGGGGGTCGGGTCACCAGACCGAACAGCTGAAGCGCTTCGCCGAGCTGCTCGGCATCGACGAGCGCGTCGAGTTCGTCGGCTACGTCCCCGAGGCGGAGCTCGGCGACTACTACGCCGCCTCGGACGCGTTCGTCTCGCCCTCCTACGCGGAGCCGTTCGGGATCACGATCACGGAGGCGCTGGAGGCGGGGACGCAGGTCGTCGCGACGCGGTCGGGCGTCGCCGAGGTCCTCCCCGAGAACTGCCTCGTAGAGGTCGAGACGGACTCGGAGTCGATCGTCGAGGGGCTCATCGAGGCGCTCGACCGCGAGGGGCTCCCGGAGTACGAGCGCCGCGAGTGGCTGGACGTGGCGAGGGACACGCTGGCGGTGTACGAGGACGTGGCGTAGGGCGCCCCGAACTCGGTTCTCGATCTCTCTTCCCGCCTACTCGTCGCCGCGGTACACGTCGAATTCGGTCGCCGCCTCGGGGTGGGTGATCCGGAACCCGTCGCCAGTCTCGATCACGCCGCGAGTGCTCCCGGTCTCGCCGCCGTACGGGCTCTCCTCGCCGTCGATCCCGCTCCCCCCCTGATACGGCGAGGTGTACGGCGACGCCGACACCGGCTCGTCGAACCGCTCGGGCGGGAGGTAGATCCGCTCGCCGCCCCCGGACCGGACGACGACGGCGACGTCGCGGGTCCCGGTCACGTCGATGACGGTTCGCTCTTGCGCGACGCGCGCGTCGATGTCGATCTCGTCCATGCTCCACGGTGCGAACGGGGATGATTTAGGCCTACCGGCCGTCGTCGGGCCGGCGGCCGTCGTTTGGCCCTCGTCGGACTATCGGCCGACCCGGCCGGTCGTGGCCCCGAGCGGGGTCCGCCACCGGATCAGTTCCCCGTGGTGAACCCTTTTGTGCGGTCGCGTCGAAGCCCGAACCGATGGACGTCAACAGCCATGCCGAGGAGCTCGCCTCCGACCTCGGCGTCGACAAAGAGGAGGTCAAAGCCGACCTGGAGAACTTACTGGAGTACAGCGTCCCGATCGACGAGGCGAAACAGAGCGTTCGCCGGAAGCACGGCGGCGGAGGCGGCGGCTCGACGCCGACCCCCGACCCGGTCGACGTGGGCGAGATCACCACCGACCACGACGGCGTGACGGTCACCGTCCGCGTGCTCACGCAGGGGACCCGCACGATCCGGTACCAGGGCGACGACCTCACGATCCGCGAGGGGGAGGTCGCCGACGAGACGGGCGTCATCTCCTACACCGCCTGGCAGGACTTCGGGTTCGAGCCCGGCGACTCGCTGACGATCGGCAACGCCGGCGTCCGGGAGTGGGAGGGCGCGCCGGAGCTCAACCTCAACGACTCCACTACCGTCGCCATCGCGGACGAGGAGGTCGAGGTCGACCGCGAGGTCGGCGGCGACCGGAACCTCGTCGACATCGCCGCCGGCGACCGGGGGCGCAACGTCGAGGTCCGCGTGCTGGAGGTCGACGAGAAGACGATCTCCGGACGGGACGGCGAGACGGAGATCGTAGAGGGCGTCGTCGGCGACGCGACCGCGAAGCTCCCGTTCACCGACTGGCAGCCGCGCCCCGAGCTGGAGCCGGGCGCGGACCTCCGGATCGAGGACGTGTACGTCCGCGAGTTCCGCGGCGTCCCCTCGATCAACCTGACCGAGTTCTCGACGGTCACTCCCCTCCCCGACCCCGTCGAGGTCGCGGAGGACGCCCCCCGACTCTCGATCGGCGAGGCGGTCGCCTCCGGCGGGATGTTCGACGTCGAGGTCGTCGGTAACGTCCTCGAGATCCGGGACGGCTCCGGGCTCATCGAGCGCTGTCCGGAGTGCGGTCGCGTGGTCCAGAACGGTCAGTGCCGGAGCCACGGCGACGTCGACGGTGAGGACGACCTCCGCGTGAAGGCGATCGTCGACGACGGCACCGACACCGTCACCGTCGTGCTGGACGACGAACTGACCGCCGAGGTGTACGGCGGCGGGCTCGACGCCGCCCTCGACGCGGCGAAGGACGCGATGGACAAGGGGGTGGTGGCCGACGCCATCGCCGACTCGCTGGTCGGACGCGCGTACCGCGTCCGCGGGAACCTCTCCGTCGACGACTACGGCGCCAACCTCGACGCGAGCGAGTTCGAGCTCGCGGACGACGACCCGGCGGACGCCGCCCGCGCCGCGCTCGCGGAGGTGGGCGAATGAGCGACGACGGCCCGGGCGCCCGCGAGGTCGCCCACCGGGTGTTCGCCGCCGAGTTCGACGACGCCTCGCTCTCGTACTCCGAGAGCGACGAGGAGCGCGCCCCGAACTACGTGGTGACGCCCACGGGGGCGCGCGTGAACCGGCTGTTCGTCGCGGGCGTGCTCACCGAGGTCGAGCGCGTCAACGACGAGACGCGCCGGGGGCGAGTCGTCGACCCGTCGGGCGCGTTCGTCACGTACGCCGGCCAGTACCAGCCCGAGGCACAGGCGTTCTTGGAGCGCGCCGACCCGCCGTCGTTCGTCGCGCTGACGGGGAAGGCGCGCACCTTCGAGCCGGAGGACTCGGACCGCGTGTTCACCTCGGTCCGGCCCGAGAGCCTCAACGAGGTCGACGCCGACACCCGCGACCGCTGGGTCGTCTCCGCCGCGGAGGCGACGCTCGACCGGCTCGCCGTCTTCGCGGCGGCCCTCGACTCGGAGCTCCGGGGCGAGGAGCTCCGCGCCGCCCTCGAATCGGGCGGCGCGCCCGCGTCGCTGGCGGCCGGGATCCCGAAGGCGATCGCCCACTACGACACCTCGACGGCCTACGTCGAGGCGGTCCGGCGGCTCGCCGTCGACGCCTTGGAGCTGATCGCCGGCGACCGCGACGAGGTGCGCGTCCCCGAGTTCGCTCCCGACGCCGGCGGCGACGCGGCGATCGGCGCGCTTCCGGAGACCGACGTGACGGTCGAGGCGCCGACCGGAGCGGCGGCGCCGGTGGAGGGCGCCGAAGCGGTCGCCGACGCAGGGTCAGAGGCGACCGCCGACGCCGAGACTGAAACGACCGCCGAGAGCGACGGAAGTGAGACGGCTGAGAGCGCCGAGACTGAAGCGACCGCCGAGACCGCCGCGACCGATGACACAGCCGCGGAGTCCACCGCCGCGACCGATGACACAGCCGCGGAGTCCACCGCCGCGACCGACGAAGCGGGTGGGCTCGGCGACTTCGAGACCGGCGGCGACCTCGACGGCGAAGAGACGCTCGACGACGACGAAACCGACGAAACCGACGATACAGCGGCCTCGGCTGACCCCGCGGGCGACGAGCTGTACGAGCTCGACGACGAGGAGCGCGAGGAGATCGAGTCCGAGTTCGGCACCGACTTCGCGACCGGGACCGAGGTCGACGAGCCCGGCGAGGCCGACATCGACGTGCCGGACCCGGAGGGGCTCGCCGAGGAGGTCGACGACCCCGCCGCGGTTGGGGACGACGCGGCCGTGCCCGGCGCCGAAAGCGACGAGGCCGACGCGGCCGACCCCACGACCGATGACGACGGCGAGGCCGAGACGGATACCGACGGAGACGCCGCCGCCGGGGCGGACGACGTCGACCTCGAAGAGGCAGCGGTCGCGGCGATGACCGACCTCGACGACGGCGACGGGGCGCCCCGCGAGGCGGTCGTCGAGCGCGTCGCCGACGAGCACGGCGTCGAGCCGAGCGCGGTCGGGGACGCCATCCAGGACGCGCTGATGAGCGGGCAGTGCTACGA
>NZ_JAXRUU010000061.1:0-17422 GCF_034497445.1 Halorubrum sp. AD140 | reverse complement strand
GCGGGTCGGTCTGCGCGTGGTCGACGACGACGGCGCGGCGAACGAGACGACAGTCCTCGTCGACGTGAACGCGCCGCCTGAGCCCGCGGTGAACCTCACGGACGCCGTCCGTACCGGCGAGCCGGCCACGCTGAACGGGTCTGAGAGCGTCGACCCCGACGGCGAGATCGTCGCGTACGACTGGGAGATCGAGAACGCGAGCGACGCCGACGGCGCCGAAGCGAACCGCTCGTTCACCGATGACGGCACCTACGCGGTCACGCTCGCCGTCACCGACGACCAGGGAGCGACTGCGACCACGACGCGGAACGTCACGATCGAGAACCGTCCACCAGACCTGTGGCTCACCCGCATCTCGCCGGAGTCGACGCCGGCGGAAGCGAACGAGTCCGTCGAGTACACGTACGACGCCGTCGACGACGACGGGACGGTCGAGAACGCGACGGTCGCGTTCACCGCTCCGTCCGGCGAGACGCGGACGCTGACGCCGTCCGGTTCGGCCTCCGGCGGGGCGGTCGAGACACGGCTCAACGAGAGCGGTAACTGGAGCGTCACGGCGACGGTCACCGACGACGACGGCGCCGAAACGACGGAGAACCGGACGCTCCAGGTGAACAGTCCGCCCGACGCGGCGATCGAGGCACCGGAATCGGTCGACGCGAACGACGAGGTCACCGTCTCGGCGGAGGCCGTCGATCCCGACGGCGAGATCGTCGAGTACGACTGGGAGATCGACGATCGGAGCTACACCGGTCGGAACGTGACCGTCGACCACGACGGCGGAGCGGACATCCCCGTCACGCTGCGGGTCACCGACGACGACGGCGCCACCGCCGTCGCGAACGAGACGATCGAGGTCGAAGAGGGGCTCGACCCGAGTGTGTTCGTCGACAGACAGCTCGGCAGTCGTCTGCTGAGCGCCAGCGTCTACGTCGACGGCGGCGAGGACGTCGACCCCGACGAGATAACCTACGAGTGGGACCTCGACGGCGACGGCGAGTTCGAGGCCGACGGTCAGTTCCAGGACCGTGTGATCGACGACCCCGGCGAGTACGAGCTCGCGGTCCGCGCGGACGCGCCGAACGCGTCGGCCGCCGTCGACGAGGAGACCGTCGAGGTCGAAGCGGTCGACGAGAACGTGACGTTCGACTGGCGGGACGACACCGGCGGGCAGGTGACCGCGACGACCGACGACTCCGTGTACGTCACCGAGGGCGAAGAACAGGCGTACGCCGACGGAGCGGACGGATCGAGCGTCCGATCGGTGTCGCGTGCCGACGGGTCCGCCCGATGGACCGCGGAGGTACCGTTCGCCGCCTCCGACGCGACAGTCCGCGGTGAAACGGTCTACGCCACCGGAAACGGCGTCGCCGGAATCGATCGCGACGACGGCGACGTCGAGTGGTCCTGGGAGGCCGACGGGTACACCGACGTGCGAATCGTCGACGATACGGTGTACGCGGCGGACGACGGGTCGCTCGCCGCGATGAACGCGACCACCGGTGACGTCCGGTGGTCTGTCACCGGCGAGTCGCGGATCTCCAACGTCGTCGCCGGTGACGAGACGGTCGCCACGCTGAGCTCTCGGGACACGGAGAACGGGAGCGTCGACGAGATCGTTGCGCGGAACCCCGATACCGGCGAGGTCCGATGGAGATCGACGCAGGACGGATTCCCCGACCTCGAGGGGATCGTCGACGACCGGATCGTGGTCAGTAACGACGGGAACCTCACCTCCTACGACACGCGAACCGGCGATACCGCCTGGTCGCGTGACCTCTCCGGGTCGGAAGCTGTCGACGCCTACGTAGACTCGGTACGGATCGAGGGTGGGACCGTGTACGTTAGCGCCGAGTCCGGATCCGAGAGTCGGCTCGTCGCGCTCTCCCGCGACGGTGAGCGTCTGTGGCGTTCCGAAAGCCGCGCCAACGCTGAGTTCGAGATCTCCGGAGACCGCGTGTACCTCGCCGGTGAGGGTGGTGTGACTGCCTACGATCGGACTACGGGATCCGTCGAGTGGAACCGAACACTCACAGCGGAGTTCCCCGACCTCCTCGTGAGCGACGAGACCGTCGTGGTCGAGTACGACTTCGGAGATCGCGGAGCCGTCGTGGACGCCGACACGGGGGTCGTCGAGTGGCAGACCCGGTTCGGCAACCTCCTCTACGGCGCTGACTACGACGACGGTACCCTGTACGTCGGCACCAGCGGAGGCGTCTACGCGGTCGATAACTCGTCCGGCTGAACGGGCGTCCTCGCGTCGAAAATATCCCCGTGCCCGTCTCGGATCCGAGCCGGTCCGATCGACTCAGACCAGCCGCTCGGCGATCCACCCGGCCCCCTCGGCGGCGAGCCGTGTCTCGAACTCCTTGACGAGCCCGCTCATCGGCGGCCACTCGCGCACGAGGCGATCCGGGCGATGGAGACGAGGCTGATCCGGTGGTCCGCGGGAGTGAACGGCCGGTCGTGCCGCGGGGCGTCGAACCCCTCCAGCCGACGCGTCAGCGCGTCGACCGCGTCGGGGGCGACCCAGCCGAGCTCGGCGTAGTACGACAGCGCGTCGCGGCTCCGCAGGTGGCCGCCGACGTCGACGAGGTAGCCGAGCCACTCGCCGACCTCGTGCTCCGCCTCCGGAGAGGCCGGGAGCGCCCGCAGGTACGGGCGGGCGCCGGCGGAGGATCGAAGTCCCCGCCGACGCTGGAGCAGTTCGGTGAACGCGGCTGAGCGGGCGGCCTGCTCCGCTCGGCTTCTGTTCGGCTGACGGAGCGGCCGCTCCCGAGGCGCCCCGTCGACGCCGTCTCGCGCTGTTTTCGCGATCCGGCGCAGCTCCCGCACGTCGTATCGCCGTGGATTCAGGCTCATGTTCCGTCCGTCGTTCGCGTCCTACCGGCACCGTCGCCAACGGGATATATCATAGTTCCTCCGCAGTTATCAGCGGTGAGAGGCCGCTCGACGGACGGTCGGCGGCTCACAACGGAACAAGGAGGACGCCCGCGAGTTCAGTCGGGGGTGACTGACTCGGCGTCGTCCCACGGGAGCGGCTCCGTACACCAGTGACAGAAGTCGAGCTCGGCGTCGGTCTCCTTGCCGCAGCTCGGACACTCCACCTGCAGGGGCTCGCCGTCCGCGCTGGTGAGCGCGTCGACCGGCGAGCCGACGCTCGGTCCGTCGTCGTCCGCGCTCGAAGCCCGGCGCCGGATCGCCGCCGCCGTCGCGTCGGACCGCTTGCGCTCGGCGACGGCGGCCCGGCCGACGAGGTAGGCGTCGGCCGCCGACAGCACCGACAGCAGGGCGATCGGGAGCGCGACGTCGGTCGGCAGCGCGGCGGCGGCTTCGGTCGGTGCGGTCACCGATCCGCTCGCGTCCACGTCGTAGAGCGTCAACAGCGCCACGCCGCCGCCGACGATCGTGACGTGCCACAGCAGCGCCCGCCCCCAGCGCCGCAGGACGAGGTGCCCGAGCCCCGGGAACACCAGCGCAAGCACGGCGGCCAGGACGGGACGCAGCTGGTCTCGCATACGACCCGGATTTGGGTGGGGACTACTTACGGCCTGCGGTGTCGCCGCTCCGCCCGCCGCGGATAACAACCGTTAATCGAGGCCCGGTCGTCCGGTCCGGCATGAGCAGGCAGCGGGCGACCGCCTTCGTCCCCGGGCACGTCACCGCCTTCTTCAGCGCGCACCCGGCCGAGCGCCCCGCGGCCGCCGGGTCGCGCGGGGCCGGCGTGACCCTCACCGACGGCGTGACGGTTCGGGTGTCGGCGGGCGGACTCGACGAGAGCGACCCCGACTCGGGCGACGACGGCCCAGGTTCCCGCACGATCGACGGCGAGCCGGGAGCGATCGGCGCGGTTGAGGACGTGCTCGCGGAACTGGGCGCCGCTGGGGCCGACGTCGCGGTCGAGTCCGACCTCCCGATCGGCGCCGGCTTCGGCGTCTCCGGTGCCGCGGCCCTCGGCGCGGCGCTCGCCGCCAACGACGCGCTCGACCGGGGGCGCTCCGAGAACGAGCTGGTCCGGATCGCCCACGAGGCGGAGGTCGGCCGGGGAACGGGCCTCGGCGACGTGGTCGCGCAGGCGCGCGGCGGGGTCCCGATCCGGCTGGAGCCCGGCGCCCCCGGCGTCGGGGAACTCGACGGGATCCCCGCGACGGCTCGCGTGGAGTACGTCGCGTTCGGCGAGCTGTCGACGGAGGCGGTCCTGGGTGGTGACACGACCGGTCTCTCCGCGGCCGGCGCGGACGCGCTCGACCGGCTCCGCGCGGACCCGCGGCTCCCGACGATGATGGACGCGGCCCGCCAGTTCGCCCGCGAGGCGGACCTCCTCGTCCCCGAGGTCGCCGAGGCGATCGTGGCGGTCGACGGCGCGGCTGGGAGAGACGGCGCGGGCGACGCGAACGACTGCGGCGCCGCCATGGCGATGCTCGGCCGCACCGTCTTCGCGCTCGGCACCGGGCTCTCCGAGGCCGGCTACGACCCCGAGGTCTGCCGGATCGACGCCGCGGGCGCGCGGGTCGTCGCCGGCCGAGACCGTGAGTAACCATTTTCCGCGCTCGGTCGGAGTGAGGGGCATGGGCGAGTCGCTCCGCTCGTTCTTCGACGAGCTCGAGGCGCCGAGCCGACACCTGGTCGTGTTGAACCGGTCGTCGCCGGACCCGGTTCGGAAGCTGCTGGACTCGCTGCTCGACGGACAGCCCGTCGCTATCAGCGCGGCCGCGTCCGAGTCCGCGTCGGACGACGACGTGGTCGCGCTCGTCGAGGACGGATCGATCGTCGCGCGGTCGACGCTCGACGAACTGCTCGAATCGGTGCTGCTCATCAACTCCGACCTGTACAAGACGGGCGCGATCGAACTCGACGACGTCGCGCTGCCCGACGTGCTCACCGGCCTCGACGAGGTCCCGTTTCGGGTCCGCGGGTATCCTGCCTCGAACAAGGAGAAGCTCCTGTTGATCGTCGTCTCGCGGGTGATAGAGCGCATCGCCGTCGAGCACGGCGGCGGCACGCTGCGGGCCTCGTTCCAGCGCCTCTCGCGGATCCACGACGAGCGCGGGACCCGGTCGGTGTACGAGCGAATCGCCGGTACCGGCGTCGACGTCCACCTGTACGGCGTCGGCGACGCGGGGTCGGTGTCGGCGCTCCCGGTGACGGTCCACACCGGGACCTCCTACCCGTACCGCCGGTCGTGGTTCGTCGTGTTCACGCCGCCTGAGGGCGCCGACGGCGACCACGTCGCGCTGCTCGCACTCGAAGACGAGCCGAACGTCTGGGACGGGTTCTGGACGTTCCGCCCGGAGCTCGTGACGCGTATCGAGCGGTACATCGCCGAGGAGATCTGAGGCGGGCCGACCGCAGCCGGTGACCGGTCGGGACGCGAGCAGCGACTCGTTGAACACGAGTTCTGCAGCGGTGGCGCGTGCCTCCGAGCGCCCGCTGGGCGCGAGGAGCACGCGCGAGGGACGCCGCGAACGCCCGCAGGGCGTGAGCGGCGAGGCTGGGGAGGCGTGAGGTGCGGGGCGGTGCTGTGCGGGGAGGGATTCAAAGGGGCAGTCGCGAGGACGACTTAGGCGACGAAAGCACCGCAAGGAGCGAGTGAAACGAGCCACTGAGGAGCGCAGCGAGCGTAAGTCGTCCTCGCGGCTGGGGCTTTGGAGGTGTTCACCGTCATTCTGGAGTCAGCAGTTTCTAAGCGAGCGGCTGGGGCTTTGGCGGTGTCCGCCGTCGACCCGCGAGCAGCGACGTGTTCCGCGCCCGCCGACGAACAAAGCTTTACCGCGTCGCCCGCCTAGCTTCGCCAAATGGTACTCGACGACCTCGGTTCGTCCCTGCGGAGCAGCCTCGACAAGCTCCAGGGGAAAGCCAGGCTCTCCGAGAGCGACGTCGAGGAGATCGTCAAGGAGATCCAGCGGTCGCTCCTCTCGGCCGACGTCGACGTCTCCCTCGTGATGGAGCTCTCGGACTCGATCAAGTCCCGGGCCCTCGAAGAGGAGCCGCCGGGCGGCACCACGGCGAAGGACCACGTCCTCAAGATCGTCTACGAGGAGATGGTCGACCTCGTCGGCGACTCCACGGAACTCCCCCTCGAAGAGCAGACGATCCTGCTCGCGGGGCTCCAGGGGTCGGGGAAGACCACCTCCGCCGCGAAGATGGCGTGGTGGTTCTCGAAGAAGGGGCTCCGCCCCGCCGTCATCCAGACCGACACCTTCCGGCCGGGCGCGTACGACCAGGCCAAGCAGATGTGCGAGCGCGCGGAGGTCGAGTTCTACGGCGATCCGGACAGCGACGACCCCGTCGACATCGCGCGCACCGGCCTGGAGAAGACCGCCGACGCCGACGTCCACATCGTGGACACGGCCGGGCGCCACGCGCTCGAAGACGACCTCATCGCGGAGATCGAGGAGATCGAGGGCGTCGTCGACCCCGACCGCTCGCTCTTGGTGCTCGACGCCGCGATCGGCCAGGGCGCGAAGGAGCAGGCCCGCCAGTTCGAGGAGTCGATCGGCATCGAGGGCGTGATGATCACCAAGCTCGACGGGACCGCGAAGGGCGGGGGCGCGCTGACGGCGGTCAACGAGACCGACTCCTCTATCGCCTTCCTCGGAACCGGCGAGACGGTCCAGGACATCGAGCGGTTCGAGCCCTCCGGGTTCATCTCGCGGCTGCTCGGGATGGGCGACCTCAAGCAGCTCTCCGAGCGCGTCGAGCGCGCCATGCAGGAGGCCCAGGAGGAGGACGAGGACTGGGACCCCGAGGACATGCTGAAAGGGGAGTTCACCCTGAAGGACATGAAAAAGCAGATGGACGCGATGAACCGGATGGGCCCCCTCGACCAGGTGATGGACATGATCCCCGGGCTCGGCGGCGGGATGATGGACCAGCTCCCGGACGACGCGATGGACGTCACCCAAGACCGGATGCGCAAGTTCGAGCGGATCATGGACTCGATGACCGAGGAGGAGCTGACGAACCCCCGCGTCGTCGGTCAGTCTCGTACCGAGCGGATCGCCCGCGGCTCCGGCACCGACGAGGAGACGGTCCGGCAGCTCTTAGAGCAGCACTCCATGATGGAACAGACGATCGGCCAGTTCCAGGGGATGGGCGAGGGCGACATGCAGCGCATGATGAAGAAGATGGGCGGCGACGGCGGCGGCCTCGGCGACATGATGGGCGGCGGCAAGGGGCCGTTCTAGGCCCTAACACGCAGTCCGTCCGGTGCGCCGGTCACTCGCTCGGCGGCCGCCTCACTCGTCGGCGTACAGCGAGCTGAGCACGAACTCGTCGATCGCCTTTCGCGTCTCCCGCGGCGCGTCCTCGTGGCCGAGCGCCATCCGGCGGCCTCGCGCGGCGTGGATGATGTCGGTCACGAGCTGGCCCATCCGCTTCGCGTCGACGGGCTCGAACTCGCCGCGCTCGATCCCGTCCTCGACGACCTCGACGATGCTCCCGCGGATGCGGTCGTAGTGTTCGTCGAAGATCTCCCGGTGGTCGCCGTCGTTCTGCGCCTGGGTGTACAGCTCGTGGTACACCTTCATCCGCTCCCAGTGGGAGAACTCCTCGAACTCCGGTCCGAAGAGACACTGGTCGATCCGCGCGTCGAGCTCCGACCGCGGGTCGTCGTCCGCCTCCACCTCGACGCTGCCCTCGTACTGATCGATGACGTACTCGAGGAACGCCGACAGCAGGTCGTACTTGCCCTCGAAGTGGTAGTGGATCACCTGTCGGGTGAGGTCCATCTCCTCGCCGATGTCGCGCATCCGGAGGTCGGTGTACCCGTGCTTGCTCAGCGCGCGGAACGTCGCCTCCATTATCACCTCCTCGGTGTCCTTGGAGGAGACCGTCTCGCGAGAGTCGCTCATACGACTCTCTCCGACGGTGAGACACATAAGCGATCCCTCCGATATCCCTTCTCCGCCCTAATTTACCAAACAGTAAATTTTTACTCTCCTGGTCGAACGGTACACCCGCACATGACACGAACGATCATTCAAAACGGGACTGTCGTCTCTCTCGACCCGGATATCGGGGACCTCGACGAGGCGGACGTCCTGATCGAGGACGGCGAGATCATCGAGGTCGGCCGCGGGCTCTCGGCCGAGAACGCCGAAGTCATCGACGCGGCCGGTCAGATCGTCGTCCCCGGATTCGTCGACTCGCACATCCACCTCGCACAGACCCAGGTCAGGGGCATCGCCGGGGACTGGTCGCTCATGGGCGAGTACTTCGACCACATGCTCGGCAACATCACCGGGCTCTACCGGTCCGAGGACATGTACCTCGGCGGCCTCTTCGGCGCGTTCGAGAAGCTCCACACCGGGACGACCACAGCCCTGGACTGGTCGTACCCCAACACGCTCGAACACGGCGAGCGGGCGGTCGACGCGCTGAAGGACGCCGGGCTGCGCGCGGTGTACACCTACGGGCCGCCGGGCGACGACGCGGCGACGTGGTGGTACGAGAGCGACGTCGGCCTCCCCGAGGAGAACATCCGTGAACTCCACGAGGAGGCGATCCGCGACGACGACCTGCTCAGCCTGGCGCTCGGGCTCCGCGGTCCGGACTTCTGTACCGACGAGACCGCCCGAGGCGACCTGGAACTGGCGCGAGATCTGGGCGTGCTCTCGACGATCCACATGGGCGCCGCGCTGTGGCCGTCGTCGGAGTACGGCGGGGACTACCAGGGCTTCGGCTGTATCGAGGACGCGCTCGGTCCCGACGTCAACGTCGCCCACGGGAACCACTTCTCGCAGGAGGACGTCGACCACGCCGTCGCGCAGGGCGTCTCCTTCTCGTCGACGCCGGAGGTCGAGATGCAGATGGGCCACGGGATCCCGGTCACCGGGAAGGTGCTCGAGGCGGGCGGGCGCCCGACGTGGGGCGTCGACGTCTGCTCGAACGTCAGCGGAGACATGGGCAGCCAGATGCGGATCGGGATGCAGCTCCAGCGGATGTTCGACAACCAGGCGGTCCTCGAGGGCGACGAGGAGGTCACCGAGGTGAGCGTCACCGCGCGCGACACCCTCGAGATGGCGACGATCGAGGGCGCGAAGGGGCTCGGGTTGGACGACGAGATCGGGACGATCACCCCCGGCAAGCGCGCCGACCTCGTCCTGATCGACGCGAACGACTTCATGACGGCCCCCTCGCACTCGCCGGTCCAGACGGTCGTCTTCCAGTCTGACCCCTCGCACATCGACACGGTGCTCGTCGACGGCGAGGTCGTCAAGCGCGACGGCGAGCTGACGAACCCGAAGGTCCGCGAGGAGTTCGACCGGTTCGTCGCCTCCGGCCACCGCCTGCTCGACGAGGCCGGCATCGACCTCTAGCCCGCGCGATCGATCTCACCACCCTACCACCTCTCCATCCACATGAAACTCGGACAATACACAACGACGGACGCGGAGACCCCTTGGTGCGGCGCGCCGCTCAACGACGACACCGTCGTCAGCCTCCCGGAAGCGGGCGCGGCGGCGGGGGTTCACATCGGGGAATCGACGACCGACCTGCTCGCCGACTGGGAGTGGCGGCGGAAGGCCGAACTGGCGGTCGAGTACGCGGCGGAGACCGGCGTCGGCCGGTACGACGCCGACGCGGTCTCGCGGGCGGCGCCCGTCTCCGACCCGGAGAAGGTCGTCTGCGTCGGGCTCAACTACCGCGACCACGCGGAGGAGGGCGACAACCCCATCCCGGACGAGCCCGTGCTGTTCTCGAAGTTCCCGACCTCGGTGACGGGGCCGGAGGACGCGGTGTCGTGGGACCCGGCGCTCACGGGGAAGGTCGACTACGAGGCGGAGCTCGTCGCCGTGATCGGCGAGGAGGCCCGCCGCGTCGACCCCGAGGAGGCGTTCGAGTACGTCGCCGGCTTCACCGTCGGCAACGACGTGTCGGCGCGCGACCTCCAGCACGGCGACGGGCAGTGGGTGCGCGGCAAGAGCCTCGACTCGTTCGCCCCGATCGGCCCGGAGATCGTGACGACCGACGAGGTCGACGACCCCCACGACCTCGCGATCTGGGCGGACGTGAACGGCGAGCGGCTCCAGGAGTCGACGACGGCGAACCTGATCTTCGGGATCGACGAGCTGGTCTCCTTCTGCAGCCGGGCGTTCACGCTGAAGCCGGGCGACCTGCTGTTCACCGGCACGCCGCCGGGCGTCGGCGTCTACCGCGAGCCGCCGGTGTTGCTCGGGGACGGCGACAGCGTCACGGTCGGCGTCGAGGGCGTCGGCGAGCTGACGAGCGAGTTCGCGTTCGACGACGGGTAGCGACGCGACGGCTCTCACGGAGCGGATTCCCATGTGAGACACCGGTTCCAGAAGTAGATCGGTTTCGGTATTATGGCTCTGTTGAAATCCTCTTCTTCAGACACATCATCAACTGAAACAGTCGGTCGATGAGAGCTGCGTCTTGGTCGATCGGTATCCTACCAGTTCGAAATGATGTTCTGAGCGTGGTGCAAGATGCAGGGCGCATTCTCAGCATAACCGTGATGTTGCAGCAATTATAACATTACAGCATGGATGCAGAACAATATATTGACGAACTCGTTCAATCAGAACGTAATCAAATGGTTGAACGAGCGGAGTGGATCTCTGAACATCGACCGCAGTTCTCAGATGGTTTCAGAATTCCCGGGGGTGAAAAAGCATTGGTCATCTACGAAGACTCCCAACTTTGTTATATTCACGGAATATTAACAGGAACAATTGTCCTCGGTCAATCTTTCATAGAGCAGTCAATCTGCGCCTTCGCCTATATTACCGGTGAGTTTAGCGAAAGCGATCGACCGGGATACCATGAGGCTCGAAAATTCCTTGAAGAAAACGATATTTTAGCACCCGAAGATGTAGAAGGAGTGCCGCTAAATGAACTACATAATCTTAGGAATTCAATCATACATTTCAGAACTAACACAGGTGAAAGTAATTGGACAGGTAGAATAATGTATCATAACTGTGAGTATCCCGAATCAATTACACCGGCAACACATGAGATGCTTAAACGGGATGCAAAGAAGGTACTAAGAACGTGCTTCTCGGTGATCAGAATGTTTGGGATCGGAGATATATGAGTAAATATTACTTTGTTATATTCGTGGTAGTATTTCACTTTGATTGCTGATCTTATCCTCTGTATCTCGCACAGCTGCCCTACCAGATGGGAGATAGATTAGTGTATCCCATGTTTGTCCGTTTGTCTGTATCAGCCGTAACCGGGTCAGAATATATCATTTCCGGAGGATTTCAACAGTGCATGTTATTTATAAATAAAGAAGCGGTGTTGCTGACGGCCGTTTATTTGTGTTCGGCGACTCGACGACGAGGACCTCCAAAGCCCCAGTCGCTCGGTTATAAATGGCTCTCAGCGGATCTGCGGTGACCACCTCCAAAGCCCCAATCGCGAGGACGACTTACGCTCGCTGCGCTCCTCAGTCGCTCGTTTCACTCACTCCTTGCGGTGCTTTCGTCGCCTAAGTCGTCCTCACGACTGCCCCTTTGAGTCCCACCCGCTCAGCACCGCACCTCACACCTCCCCAGCCTCGTCGGCCACCCTCCGCGTTGCTCCGGGTGGCCGACTCCCTCGCACGTGCTCCTCGTGGCCGCCGGTGGCGGCCACTCGCAGGCACGCGCCACCGCATCGCATTCATAAGCAACTGTCGCGGTCGCTCTCGGTCGTTTAACTATCGCCTATCCGTCGACTACTCTCCCTCGAAGTCGAAGACCTCGCGGGGGTTCTCCAGCACGACCGTTCGGATGTCGTCGACGTCGATCCCGTACCGGTACAGCTCGAAGATCGCGCGCTTGAGGGCGTACGGGTCGGTCCGGAGAACGTTCGCGCAGTCGGTGTCGACCATGATCCGGTCGGCGCCGTACTCGTCGATGGCGTCGGCGACGTCCGCGGCGTCGACGCCGACCAGCCACGAGTGGCCGATGGTGTAGCTCAGGTAGCAGTCGGTCTGCTCCATCAGGTACGCGGTGTTGTTGCGGTCGGCGTGCGAGGCGACGACGCGCTCGTCGTCGAGGCCCGCGTCGCGCATCGCCTCGACGTCGAGCCGCACCGCGTCGAGCGCGGGGTTCTCGCCGTCGAGGACCGGGTCCGTGCCGAGGCCCGCGTTCTTCTCGTAGCCGGGCGTCACGCAGAGCCCGTCGCGGTAGGGCCGCTTCGCGTCCGTCGAGGTGTTCGGCGTGTGGAGGATCACGGGGAGGTCGTGCTTCTCCGCGAGTTCCATCTGAGCCCCGACGACCGCCTGCTGCTCGTCGACGTCCCACCGTTCGACGTGCTGGGCGGGGACGACGCCGGTCTCGCCGACCGCGGCGACCTCGTCGAGCGCGCAGTAGGCGTCCATCGCCGCCAGCAGCTCGTCGGGGTTCTCGATGCGGACGCCGGTGTGGACGCCGAGCCCGAGCTTCGCCTCGAAGAAGTGGTTGCGCTCGATGGCCGTTCGGCGGTTGATCGCGTCGTCCCAGAGGAACCGGACGTCGTCGGCCTCGACCGGCTTGTACGGGGTCCAGTGGTAGCCGGACGCGACCATGAGCATGGACCGACAGCCCGACAGCGCGTAGCGCTCGCGGTCGTCCCACGAGAGCGTGTGCGCGTGGTTGTGGATGTCGATCCACGGGAGGTTGAGCAGCTCCCGCGGGAGGTCGAGCGGCTCGTCGCTCCGCGCTCGGTCGTCGAGGTACGCCGCGTCGGTCGGTCGCGTCGTCGGATGAGGTGCTGTCATGGTGAGTGTCGCCACCGCCCGACCGGCCGACCGACGGGGGCCGGCGACCGGGCGGCGCGGGCGTCGTCCCACCGGTTGACTCCGCTGGCACTTAGCGTTTTACAGCTTGGTAAAACTTTAGTAGGTCTCCGACGCACGTGTGGGTATGACACTTTTGATCGGGACAGACGACGGGCTGTATCGGGTCGACGACGTGCCGTTCGAGCGCGACGACGCGCAGCGGGTCCTCGACTGCGAGGTCGTCACCGCGGTGAAGTCGTGGGACCACGCGGAGGGCGTCTTCGTCGCCTCCTCGACCGGCGCGTACCGCTCCCGCGACGGCGGACGGACGTGGGAGGACCTGGATGTCCCCCTCGGCGACCGCTTCTGGCACGCCGGGCAGAGCGAGGTATGGTCGATACTCGCGACCGCCGACGGCGCGCTGTACGCCGGGACGAACGACCCGTACGTGTTCCGCTCGGTCGACGACGGGGAGACGTGGACGGAGCTGAAGGGGTTCCGCGACCTGCCCTCGCGCGGCCACTGGGAGTCGCCGATCGATCCCCACTACGCCAGGCTCCGGGCGCTGGAGGCCGTCCCCGGACGACCCGAACGGCTCATCGCGGGCGTCGAGGCCGGCGGGATCCACCTCACCGACGACGGCGGGCGGACGTGGACCGACCGACGCGACACGATCGTCGACGACGTCCACCAGGTCCTGCCGATCTCGGAGGACGTGTGGCTCGCCGCGACCGGCTACCTCGACCACGACCTGGAGAACCTCGGGCTGGGCCACGCGGTCGGCGAGGGCGGGCTCTGGCGGACGACCGACGCGGGCGAGTCGTGGAGCCGGATCGACGTCGGCAACGACTTCTCGTACATCCGGCGGGTGTTCGTCCACGACGGCACCCTCTTCTTCTGCGGCGGCGAGGAGGCGCCGCCGGCGTGGGTGAACGACGACCACGAGGTCGCGCTGTTCGAGTCGACGAACTTCGGCCGTGACTTCGAGCGCGTCCCCTTCCCCGGCGAGCCCCACGAGATCGTCGAGACGTGGGCCGTCCACGACGGCGACGTGATCTGCGGCTCCGGGCTGTTCGACGTCCCCGACCAGCGAGACGACGTCGAGGGGCGGATCATGCGTCGGGGCGGCGACGGCGAGTACGAGACCGTCGGACGCGTCGACGCGAACGTCAGCCGCATCGAGGTGGTGTCGGCGTGAGCGACGCGGACGAGGGGGGGTCGGTTGGCGCGACCGACTCGACCGGGGACACCGACGCGACCGCGGACCCGCCGTCGGCGATCGGTCGCGCCCTCTACGGCGGAATCTTGGCGTACATGGCCGTCGACGGGTTCCGGAACAACGAGAAGCGGGTCGCGGTCGCCGAGGAGAAGGGCGTCCCGGTGCCCGACGTGCTCGTCCCGTTCGTCACCGGGATGCTGTTCGTCGCCAACCTCGGCGTCGTCCTCTGGAAGTTCCCGCGCGCGTCCGCCGGGGCGCTGGTCGTGTTCTTCCTCGGCACGACCCCCGCGATCCACGACTTCTGGACGATGGAGGGGAAAGCGCGGCACGACAACAAGATCAACTTCCTGAAGAACGTCGCGCTCCTCGGCGGCGCGATTCTGCTCCTTGACGCGGCCGCCGGCGAGGACGAGTAGTCGCCGGGGACGACCCGCCGCCGGCCGTCGATGGAGCTCCGCCGCCGACCGCTGCGGGCGGATCGGTGCGCCTATCAGACGGCCCGTTTCAATCGGTGGCATGGCGGAACGCTGGCTGTACGGCTGGGGGCTCGGATCGGTCGCGCTCGGCGGCGCCTCGCTCGTCGTTCCGCTGTACGTCGTCGAGCTCGGGGGTGGACCCGTCGTGCTCGGCGTGCTCGCCGCGGTCGCCGCGTTCGTCGGCGTTCCCGCCGCGCTCGGGGCGGGGCGGATCGCGGACCGGACGGGGAAGCGCCGTGCCATCGTTCTCGGAATGCTGGCGCTCGTCGCCGTCTCGATCGGCGTGACGCCCCTCTTCGACCGGGCGCTCCCGGTGATCGTCGCCAACGGCGCGATCTGGTTCGCGTTCGCGGCCGCCACGCCCGTCCTGACGCTGCTGGCCGTCGCCGACGTCCCGGAGAACGTCTGGAGCGAACGGATCGCCCTGCTGAACCAGTATCAGGGGATCGGCTGGGCGCTCGGGCTGCTCCTCGGGGCCGTCTGGACCGCGCTGGCCAGCCGGTTCCTCCCGGCCGACGCCGTGATCCGGTGGCTGTTCGTCCCCCTCACCGTCTGTGCCGTCCTCGGGCTCCTCCTCGGGATCCGGACGCTCCCCGCGGACCCGGGTCCCCGCGCCGACCGACGCGCCTCCGGGGACCGCGTCCGACGCGCGATCCGGAACGCGGACCGGTTCAGCGTCCGGACCGCCGCGTTCCCGTTCACCGTCGGGCGCGCGGACTTCCGCGGGCTCCATCCGCGCCGGTTCGTCGAGCGGTTCACCCCCGCGCTCGCCGTCTACTTCGCGGCCGTGTTCTGTTTCTTCACCGGATTCGCCGCCTTCTTCGCGCCGCTGCCGGCGTTCCTGACCGAGGTCGGGTTCGGCTCCGACGGTGTGTTCGCGTTGTACCTGATCAACGGCCTCGCCTCCGCCGCCTTCTTCGGCGTCGCTGGGCGACTGACCGCCGGCCACGACGTCGAGCGCCTCCAGATCGGCTCCCTCTCCGTCCGTGCGATCGCCCTGCCCGCGATCGCGCTCGCCGGGGGCGCGTGGGGGACGTCCGCCGTCGGGTTCGGCGTGGTCGCGGCGATATTCGCGGTGATCGGGGTGACGTGGGCCGTGATCGCGGTGACCGCCGGCACGCTCGTCACGCGGCTCTCGCCGCCGACGGTCCGCGGAGAGGCGCTCGGCACCTACGCCGCCCTCGGCGCGCTCGCGGGCGGGATCGGGAGCGTCCTCGGCGGCCGGCTCGCCGCCGTGAGCTACGTCGTCGCGTTCGGGGCCGCCGGAGTGCTCGTTCTCGCCGGGGCCGGCATGGTGCTCCTCGTCCGACGGTACAACGCCGCGGTCGCGCCGACCGACGGGATCTCGGCGACCTGATCGACTGCGAATCGAGCTCTGCCCGACAGTATAAGGAGCGTCCGACCGAAGCCAGAGGAAATGAGCCGGAACGACGAGGTCGCCGCCCTCTTGGAGGAGTTCGCCGACCTGCTCGAAGCGACGGGCGTGGAGTACAAGCCGACCGCGTACCGCCGCGCCGCCGAGAACGTCCGCGAGCACCCCGCCCCGATCGAGAACCTCGCGGGGGAGGGCGCGGACACCGTCGCCGAGATCGATCGCGTCGGCGACGCGATCGCCTCGAAGGTCGTCGAGTACTTCGAGACCGGCGAGATCGAGGAGCTGGAGGCGCTCCGCGAGGAGCTCCCGGTCGACATGGCGGGGCTCACCGCGGTGGAGGGCGTCGGCCCGAAGACGGTCGGGAGCCTCTACGAGGCGCTCGGGATCACCACGCTCGACCAGCTCGAGGAGGCGGCGGAGGCCGGCCGGATCCGGGAGGTCTCAGGCTTCGGCGCGAAGACGGAAGAGAACATCCTCGACAACGTCCCGTTCGCCCGCGAGTCCCGGAAGCGGACCCGCCTCGGCGACGCCCGGCCCGTCGCCGACGCGGCGCTCGCGTACCTCGCCGACGTCGACGCGGTCGAGTCGGTCGAGGTGTGCGGCTCGATCCGGCGGTGGAAGGACACGATCGGCGACATCGACCTGCTCGTCGCCAGCGACGCGCGCGATCCGATCGTCGAGGCGTTCACGGCGTGGTCCGAGGCGGACGCGACGATCGAGGCGGGCACCGGGAAGGCGAGCGTCCGCGCGAGCGGCACCCGGGTCGACCTCCGGATCGTCGACCCGGCCGAGTTCGGCGCCGCCCTCCAGTACTTCACGGGCTCGCGCGCGCACAACGTCGCGGTGCGCAACCGCGCGATCGACCGCGGCCTGAAGCTCAACGAGTACGGCCTGTTCGACGTGAGCGACGTCGACGACGCGGACGTCGAGAGCGACGATGGAACCGAGGCCGACGGCCGGCGCGTCGGCGAGCGCGTCGCCGGGGAGACCGAGGCGGGCGTCTACGAGGCGCTCGGCATGGACCCGATCCCGCCGGAGCTCCGCGAGGACAACGGCGAGGTCGCGGCGGCCGCGGCGGGCGAGCTCCCCGACCTCGTCGAGACGGACGACCTCCGCGGCGACCTCCACACCCACACCGACTGGTCGGACGGCGGGTTCTCGATCGCGGAGATGATCGAGGCGGCCGCGGCGCGCGGCTACGACTACCACGTCGTCACCGACCACGCCGCGGGGCCGGGGGTCTTCGGCAACACCGGGCTCGACGAGGCCGCGATCGCCGAGCAGGCCGAGGCGGTCGCGGAGGCGGTGAACGGGATCGACGGCGCCGCCATGGCCGGCGAGGGCGGCGATCCCGACGCCGACGTCGAAGTGTTCCACGGGATCGAGGCCAACATCGACGCCGAGGGCGCGATCACCACCGCCGACGACACCCTCGCCGACCTCGATCTCGTCGTCGCCTCGCCGCACTCCGCGCTCGGACAGGACGCCGAGGCGGCCACGGAGCGGCTGATCCGCGCGGTCGAACACCCCCACGTCGACGTCCTCGGCCACCCGACCGGTCGGATCATCAACAGCCGTCCCGGGCTCTCGATCGCCGTCGAGGCCGTCGTCGCGGCCGCGGCCGACGCCGGCACCGC
>NZ_JAXRUU010000060.1:0-19013 GCF_034497445.1 Halorubrum sp. AD140 | reverse complement strand
GCGGCCCGCGGCGCCGACGAAGTCGGCGACCGCGTCGTGGGCCTCTTCGTACGCGACCGACGCCTCCTGGCTCAGCTGGTGGATCCCGCGGTGGACGTTGGCGTTGTAGCCGCGGTAGTAGTCCGCGATCGTGTCGACGACGGGGTCCGGCGTGTGCGAGGTGGCCGCGCTGTCGAGGTAGACGAGCGGCGTGTCGTCGCCCGGTCCCTCTCCCGGCGACTCCGGATCCCCGCCGACCTTCCGGTCGAGAATCGGGAAGTCGTCGCGGATCGCCTCCACGTCGAACGGGTACTGTTCCTGAACTCCCATTGCGCCGAGTTGGGTCCCGAGCACTAACACGTCTTCGGTTCGGTAGGTGTTGCGGGTAGCTCGGAGGCGAAGAAGAGCTCGGAGTCGTCGCTCCGCGGGCTGTGACTTCCGCGCTCCCGCTCCTCCCGTCGGTCGCTCGCGCCTCCCCAGCCTCGCGCCTCCCCAGCCTCGCGCCTCCCCAGCCTCGGCAGACGGGCCGGCGCGGGCGATGCCGCGCCGGACCGCCGCCTCCCTCGCGCGTGCGGTTCGCGGCCTGTCGGCCGCTCACCGGCACGCGCCCCGGGACTGAGTTCGAAGCGATCGCGCCGGGGCGCTCCGTTTCACTCGCGTTCCGGCGCCACGCCCGAACTAGTGCCCTTTTGAACGCGGGGGACCTCCAGTCGGGTATGACCGAGACCCTCAGGCTCGCCACGCGCGGGTCGGACCTGGCCCTCCGACAGGCCGGGACCGTCCGCGACGCGTTATCGAGCCGCCGCCGCGACGTGGAGATCCGGCGCGTCGAGACCCGCGGCGACCAGATCCCCGACGAGCTGATCCACCGGCTCGGGAAGACCGGCGCCTTCGTCCGGGCGCTCGACGAGGAGGTGCTCGCCGGCGACGCCGACCTCGCCGTGCACTCGCTGAAGGACGTACCGACGGAGGGGATGGACGACGTGGTCGTCGCCGGCGTCCCCGAGCGCGCCCCCTCCGGCGACGTGCTCGTCCACCCCGACGGGCTCGGGATCGAAGACCTCCCCTCGGGCGCGGTTATCGGGACGGGGTCGCTCCGGCGGACCGCGCAGATCAAGGCCGCCCGTCCGGACCTCGTCGTCGAGCCGCTGCGGGGGAACGTCGACACCCGGATCGAGAAGCTGCTCGCGCCCGGCCTCCAGGCGGAACACGAGCGCCGGCTGATCGCCTCGGGCGAGGCTCGTGCGATGACCGCCGAGGAAGGCGGAGGCGGGGGAGAGAGCGGGAGCGGCGAGGCCGATGGAGAACGCGACGAGACCGACGAGGAGTTCGAGCGCACCGTCGAGGAGTGGTTCGACTCCCTCTCGGACCTGGAACGGTCGGCGATGGAGCGGAAGGTCGACACGGAGTACGACGCGATCGTCCTCGCGGAGGCCGGACTCCGGCGCTCCGACCTGCTCCGCGAGGTCCCGACGATGCGACTCCCCCGCGAGGAGTTCGTCCCCGCGGCGGGCCAAGGCGCCATCGCGGTGACCGCGACCGACCCCGACGTGATCGAGGCGGTGCGCTCCGCGGTCGACCACCCCCGGACGCGGGTGGCGGTCACCGTCGAGCGGACGGTCCTCGGCGAGCTCAACGGCGGCTGCGTCGCGCCGATCGGCGTCTCGGCGCTCGTGCAGGGCGAGCACGTACACACGCGCGTCCGGGTCCTCTCGACCGACGGCACCGAGGAGGTGGCGGCCACCCGCGACCTCCCGATCCGGTCGCACGCGAAGGCGGCCGAATCGTTCGCGGCGGACCTGGCGGAGCGAGGCGCGGCCGACCTGATCGCGGCCGCCCGCGAGGAGGTCGAGGTCGATGACTGAACGCACGGACGCCGACGAACCGATGGAACCGAGCGTCGGCACCGTCTCCCTCGTCGGCTCCGGCCCGGGCGACCCGGATCTCATGACCGTGAAGGCCGCCCGACTGATCGAGTCGGCCGACGTGGTGCTCCACGACAAGCTTCCGGGCCCGGAGATCCTCGGAGAGATCCCGGCGGAGAAGCGCGAGGACGTCGGCAAGCGCGCCGGGGGCGAGTGGACCCCGCAGGAGTACACGAACCGGCGCCTCGTCGAACTGGCGCGCGAGGGGAAGTCGGTCGTCCGGCTCAAGGGCGGCGACCCCTTCGTCTTCGGCCGGGGGGGCGAGGAGGCCGAACACCTCGCTGAGGCGGGGATCCCCTTCGAGGTCGTCCCCGGCGTCACCTCCGCGATCGCGGGACCGGCCGTCGCCGGGATCCCGGTGACTCACCGCGACCACGCCTCCTCCGTCTCGTTCGTCACGGGCCACGAGGACCCGACGAAGGAGGAGTCGGCGGTCGATTGGGACGCGCTCGCCGCGACCGGCGGCACGATCGTCGTGCTGATGGGCGTCGGCAAGCTGCCCGCGTACGTCGCCGAGCTCCGCGCGGCCGGACTCGACGGCGACACCCCCGTGGCGCTGGTCGAGCGCGCGACCTGGCCCGACATGCGCGTCGCGACCGGCACCCTCGACACCGTCGTCGACGTCCGCGACGAGGCGGGCATCGAGCCGCCCGCGATCACCGTGATCGGCGACGTCGCCGCGACCCGGGACCGCGTGGTCGAGTTCCTCCGGAACGACGGCGGGCGAGGTGGCGACGCGTGAGCGACGCCGACGGCGCGGACGGCGGGGACGACGTCCGCGTCGGCGAAAGCGACGGGACCGCCGAGAGCGACGCCCCCCGCGTCGCCGTCTTCCGTCCGGCCGACGAGCGGATCGACGACGCGACGGCGCTGTTGGAGTCGCTCGGCGTCGACCCGGTCGCCGACCCGATGCTCGCGGTCGAGCCGACGGGGGCGGTCCCGGCCGAGGCCCCGTACGTCGTCCTCACGAGCAAGACCGGCGTCGAACTCGCGGCCGAGGCGGGCTGGAAACCGGGGGACTCGACGCTCGTCGCCATCGGCCCCGCGACCGCCGAGGCAGCCCGCGACGCCGGGTGGGCGGTCGACCTCGTGCCCGACGAGTACACCTCAGCGGGCCTCGTCGAGGCGCTCGCGGAGCGGGTCGACGGCGAGCGCGTGGAGGTGGCGCGCTCGGACCACGGCAGCGACGTGCTCTTGGACGGGCTCCGCGCGGCCGGCGCGTCGGTGAACGAGACGGTGCTCTACCGGCTCACGCGTCCCGAGGGTGCGGGCGAGTCCGCCGAACTGGCCGCGGCTGGAGCGCTCGACGCCGCCGCGTTCACCTCGTCGCTCACGGTGACGCACTTCCTCGACGCCGCCGCGGAGCGCGGGGTGCGCGACGCCGCGATTGCGGGCCTGAACGACGCGGTCGTGGGCGCTATCGGCCCACCGACCGCGCGGACCGCAGCGGACCACGGCGTCGAGGCGAGCGTCGTGCCCGCGGACGCCGACTTCGCGGCGCTCGCGCGCGCCGTCGTCGACGCGCTCGCCGCGGACTCGACGGCCGCCGGCGCCTCGCGGGGCGACGCATCCACGGACCGATAGCTCTCAGAACCGAGACTGGCTGGCTGCGAGATCGGCGAGCGGTGGGGAGACGCCGGTTGCTCTCGGTTGAGACCGCCCGAGATCGCCCTCTGTGCCAGTTCGTATCACATCCGATAATCGGGTGCGTGCATTTATCATCCGACAGATGTGAAGAGCTGCTATGGAACCGAGAGAGCGGTGGTGGATGGAGGTCGACGGCGGGGTGCTCGTCGTCGAGTTCCCCCACGGAACCGGCCTCTCTCCGGCTGACGGCGAGGCGTTCCTCGATCGCTGGCGGACGCTCGCGACCGAGGGTCGGATCGACGCCGTCGTGCTCGTCGTCCGGACGACCCGTCCCTGCTCGGACGCGGGCCGGCGCGCGCTGCGCGAGTCCGCGCAGATCGCGGTCGCTCGCGGCGTGACGCGGTTCGCCGTCGTCGGCGAGCGCTCGAAGCGACGGTACATCAAGCGGACGATCGACGTCGAGGGGATCGACATCGAGACGTTCAACGATCCCGCGGCCGCGGTGCAGTGGGCGAATTGCCCGTCGGCACCGGCGTCGCCGATCGAGTCGTCGTCGTAGGCGCCACTTCCGTGGACCACGGCGGACGCGTCGAGAGCGACCGAGTTGGCGACCTGTCCGCCTAGCTGTCGTCGTCGGATTCCGTTCCGTTCTCGCTGCTGCCGTTCGTCTCCTCGTCGTCGCTCTCGTCCTCGTCGTCGCTCTCCTCACCGTCTTCCTCGTCTCCGTCTTCCTCGTCGCTCTCCTCACCGTCTTCCTCGTCTCCGTCTTCCTCGTCGCTCTCCCCGTTCTCACCGATCTCGTTGACGTCGACGTCTCGGCCGGCGACCCCGCTCCCGGAGATCACGGGCCGGAGGATGTACCCGTTGTTCTGACCCCGCTTGACCACGTTGATGTCGAAGACGAAGCTGACCGGCTCGTCCTCGCTGACCTCGAAGGAAGTCGTGATCTGGAGCTTCTCGCTCGGGAGCTTCACGTCGACCGCCTCGCCGTCGACGATCCCCTCGACGTCGGAGACCGAGAGCTCCACCTTCTCGTAGCTTCCCGCCGGGATCTCGCCGTCGAACACGGCCATCGCGTCCTCGTCGATCACCTGCGTGAGGTCGACCGTGGCGCCGTCGAGGTCGACGACGAAGAACCCGCGGTCCGCCTCGTCGTCGTCATCCTCGTCGTCATCCCCGTCTTCGTCATCCCCGTCCTCGTCGTCGTCATCCTCGTCGTCATCCCCGTCTTCGTCATCCCCGTCCCCGTCTTCGTCTTCCTCGTCGTCCTCCTCCCCGTCTTCGTCATCTCCGTCCTCCTCTTCGTCGTCGCTCTCGGCGTCTTCGTCCTCGACCTCCTCGTCCTCTTCGTTCTCGTCCTCTTCGTCCTCGTCATCTTCGTTCTCGTCATCTTCGTTCTCGTCATCTTCATCGTCGTCTTCGTCCTCCTCGTCTTCGTCCTCGTCGCTCGCCTCGAATACGCGGGCCTCGTCGAGCGTGACGTCCAAGCTGTCGAAGTCGCCGATGTCCGCCGGCGCGTCGCTGATGAGCAGCCGGAAGCTGCCGGTGAGCGTCTCGGAGCCGTCCGAACCGTCCGAGTCGTCGGAATCGTCCGAGTCGCCCGACCCGTCGGACGGGGTGAGCCCTCCGTCTCCGGCACAGCCCGCCAACATCGCCGCGCTCGCGCCCGCGCCGAGCGCCACGAACTCCCGCCGCCGGAAGCTGTCGGTGGAGGCGTCCTGAGAGCGGTCGTCGCCTGTCGTCCGCGATCGGTCCGTCATGGTGATTCACCGGACACGCCCCGAACGGGTATAACGGAGAGATACTCGGTCCGGATTTGGGCGGATCAAACCCGTTTTTGGCGAACCGGCGGCCGGGCAACCGACCGGCGACAGCTCCGCCGGCGGGCTACGGCTCGGGCGCGTCGATTCCGGCCGCCTCGACGACGCGTCTCGCCTGGCGGGTGGCGCGCTCGCGGACCGCGTCGGCGTCGATCCCCACGTGCTCGCCGTCGTCGTACCGGACCACGCCGTCGACCATCGTGAAGACGACGTCGTCGCCGTGGGCGGCGTACACGAGGTGCGAGAGCGGGTCGTGGATCGGGGTGGCGCGCGTGCGGTCCGTGGTGAGCCCGATCACGTCGGCGCGCCGGCCCTCCCGGAGAGTCCCGAGCCGGTCGAAACCGGCCGCGCGCGCGCCGTTCGCCGTCGCCATCTCCAGCACCGTCGCGGCTGGGAGCCGGGTCGGATCGCGGGCGTCCACCTTTCCGAGGAGGCTCGCCTGTCGCATCTCGGTGAACGGGTCGAGCGTGTTGTTACAGGGCGGTCCGTCGTTGCCGAGCGCGACGGTGATCCCCCGGTCGAGGTAGTCATGGACCGGGGCGATCCCGGAGGCGAGCTTCATGTTCGAGGAGGGACAGTGGGTGACGACAGTGTCGGTGTCGGCGAGCACCTCGCGCTCGCGCTCGTCGGTGTGCACGCAGTGCGCGAGCGTCACGTCCGGTCCCGTGAGCCCGACCTCGTCGAGCCACAGGATGTTCCGGGTCCCCGTGTCGGCCTCCACCGCCGCGATCTCGTCCTCGTTCTCGCTGGCGTGGGTGTGGATCGTCACCCCGTCGTGGCGGTCGGCGAGCTCGCGGCAGCCGCGGAGACACGCCTCGCTGCAGGTGACGGCGAAGCGGGGGGTGACGGCGTACCGGACCCGACCGTCGGCGGCGCCGTGGTACTCCTCGATGAGCGCCTCGCTCTCCGCGAGCGCGGCGTCGGCGTCCTCCTGGAGCCCCGCGGGCGAGTCCCGGTCCATCAGCACCTTTCCGAGCCGCGCGCGGATCCCGGTGTCGATCGCGGCCTCGAACGCCTCCCCGGCGTGGTTGACGGAGAGGTGGTCGACGACCGTGGTCGTCCCCGATTCGAGACACTCCAGGTACCCCAGTTCGGCGGCGGCGCGGGTCGCCTCGGCGTCCATCGCGGCCTCCATCGGGAGCACCGCGTCGAACAGCCAGTCGAGCAGGGCGTCGTCGTCGGCGATCCCGCGACCGAGCGACTGCACGGAGTGCACGTGGCCGCCGACCAGCCCGGGCGCGACGATGTCGACCTCTCGGCGCTCGTGATCGGGGTGCTCCTCGCGGAGGGCCGCTTCGTCGCCGACCGCGGCGATTCTCGCTCCCTCGACGACGACCGCGCCGTCGGGGATCACGGTCTCGGAGTCGGCGATGACGGTTCCGGCGATCAGCATGTCCGTCCGTTCCAGACGGGCGACTCTTAAGAGGGTGTCCCTCCCGGGTCGGCGGTCGGACCGACGGTGGTCGGCGCGCGTGCGTGGCCGCGACCGACGGCTATTCGTTCCGGCCGCCCGCATCCGGACCCGTGCTCAGATATGTGACGACGAACCCCGGGAAGGTGCGCGAGGCGGAGCGCTACCTCCCGGACGGCTCGGTGGAGCGGCTCGACTTCGACTACACGGAGATACAGGCCGACGCGCTCGGCCCGATCGCGGCGCGCGGCGCTCGGGAGGCGTACTGGCACGCCGGCGAGCCGGTGCTCGTCGACGACGCGGGGCTGTTCGTCGAGGGGCTCGACGGCTTCCCCGGCCCCTACTCCGCGTACGTGGAGGAGACGCTGGGGTTCGAGCGCGTCCACGAGCTCGTCGCCGACCTGGACGACCGGCGGGCCGCCTTCCGCTGCACGCTCGGCTACTGCGACGGCGAGGGGTTCGCCGCGAGCCCGGACCCCGTGGACCGTGGGGACCGCAACGCGGCCGCGGCTGCGGGTCCGGGCGAGGACGGCGGGCGCCAGGACGGTGACAGGCGCGACGGCGACGAGCTCCCCGTCAAGCTGTTCGAGGGATACGTTCCCGGACGAATCGTCGCGCCGCGCGGCGACGGCGGCTTCGGCTACGACCCGATATTCGAACACGACGGCGAGACGTTCGCCGAGATGGACACCGACCGGAAGAACGCGGTGTCACACCGCGGCCGCGCGTTAGAGAAGTTCGCGGAGTGGTACGCGGATCGGTAGGCGCCGCTGGGGGTCGCAGGTCTCGCGTCTCCACCCTACGCCGCGTCGGAGATCGCCGCCGCGAGGAGGTCGCAGCCGAGCTCGATCTCGCGCTCCGTGACGTCGAGCGGCGGGAGGACCCGGAGCACGTCGTGGCCGCACGCCAGCGTGAGCAGCCCCCGAGAGAACGCGCGTTTCAGGACCACATCGCGGCGCTCCTTCGAGTCGAACTCGACCGCGAGCAGCAGGCCCTTCCCGCGGACGTCGACGACGCCGGGGAGGTCGGCGTCGCGCATCGTCTCCTTGAACTGGCGTCCCCTGGTCGCGGCGTTGTCCATGAGGTCGTGCTCGCGGATCGCGTCGAGCGTGAGCGCGCCCTGCGCGGACGCGATCACGTCGCCGGCGCCCCACGTCGAGGAGATCCGGCTCTTGTCCCCCGGGAATACGTCGGACGTGGAGATCGTCGCGCCGACGCGGAGCCCCTTCGCGCTGGAGATCACGTCCGGTTCGAGCGCGTAGTGGTCGGAGCCCCACAGCTCGCCGGTGCGGCCGACCCCGGACTGGATCTCGTCGGCGATCAGCGTGATGTCGTGCTCGTCGACCAGCGCGGCGATCTCGTCGGTGAACGCGTCGGAGGGGAAGCGGTAGCCGCCCTCGCCCTGAATCGGCTCCAAGATGAGGTACGCCACGTCGTCGGGGTCGACGTGGCCGCGCTCGGGGTCGAGCTTCTCGCGGAGCCGGGAGACGCCGCCGGCGAAGAAGCCGCACGAGCAGGTCTCGGGGGTGCAGGTGCGGTCGTCGCAGAACGGGGCGTCGTGGACGCCGCTGATCTCCGGGAAGTCCCGTCGGTACACGGATTTGGAACGGTTGAGCGAGAGCGCACCGAGCGTTCGCCCGTGGAACGCGCCGTCGAACGTGATCGCGTGTTTGGCGCCGCTGGAGTCGTCGTACGCGATCTTGATCGCGTTCTCGACCGCCTCCGCCCCGGAGTTCGAGAGGAAGACGGTGTCCATGTCGTAGTGGGCGGTGACCTCGGTGAGCCGATCCATCAGCCCGGACGACCCTGGAAGCCCGTCGCCGGGCGACTCGCCGCCGGCGACGTAGAAGTCCTGACCGGCGATCTTCAGCGGATCGATCAGGTCGAACTCGGAGAGCGGCTCCATGATGAGGGGGTTGTTGTATCCGAGCGGCGCGGCGGCGACGTGGCTCGTGAAGTCCATGAGCACGTTGCCGTCGACGTCGGTACAGAACGGACCCTCGGCGGGCGCGGTGCGGTCCCAGACGAACTCGTAGACGTACGTGCTCGGCGCGGCCGACCGGTGGTGATACTCGACCCACTCCCGCGCGCGGTCGCCCGGGAGATCGGTGACCTCGGGCGTGGCCGTGTGGCGATCCATGTCGCCGTGTTGCGCGCGGACAGAATAAAGGCGAGGCCGTCCCACGGTCGTTGGAGATACGTCCAACTGCGGTTCGCCGAACGCGGAGAATCGGGAAGATGGACGCAGAGACGAGAGCGTCCGGACGTCGGCGCGCGGCGGCGGTGCGATCGGCCGATCAGTGGTCGATGTACTGCGATTCCCACTCGGTCCGCGCGTCGATCTCGCGGCGTCCGCGTCGGGTCAGCGTGTAGTAGTTCGTGCGGCGGTCCCGCTGGCCCTTCTCGACGAGCCCCTTCTCGACGAGCGTGTCGAGGTTGGGATAGAGCCGGCCGTGGTGGATCTCTTTTTCGTAGTAGTCCTCGAGCTCCTCTTTGATCGCGAGTCCGTGAGGTTCGTCAAGACCGGCGATCACGTACAGCAGGTCACGCTGAAACCCCGTGAGATCGTACATGCAACTACTCACACATTACAATTCTAAATAAATAAATATACCGTTATAATAAGCGTTGGACGGGTGTGCCGACCCACTGAGTCAGCAGATACGGCCGTCTGGGTTCTGTCAAGAGAATAACTATGAAGGTCGTTCGTCTCGACTCCGCCTCGTGTGCTGTCAGCCGTCGCGACCGATTGGTCAGCGACGGGTGGACGGATCGGTGTCGACACCAGGAGCGGATCGGTGGCGGCGCGACGGACGCGGCCACCGCTCGCGGGCGTACTCGTTCGGCGTTCCGCAGAAAGCCGGCTCGCCCGACGCGGAAAAAAGCCGCGTCGAGCGTGCCGATTGGTCCCCGCTGACGCTTCGGCCCTCCAGACGAAGCGTCACCTGCTGATACAGGGTTCGTACTGATAAAGCTAACGAGGAACCGCTACTGTTGTTCGCTCGGTCACACGTCTTCGGGGCCGGGGCGTGTTTCCGGGGGCGTACGGAACGCCTCGGCTCACATGTGTTCTTCTTCCAGCACCCAGCCGAGCGCGCGCTTGTAGTGGGTGAACAGCTCCTCGACGCCGCGGTGGGACATCTCCTCGTCGTCGAGCTGCTCGCAGAGGAACTCGTACTGCTCGCGGACCTCGTCTTCGGAGCGCATGTGCGCGGCTACGGCTCGCACCCGGATAGCGTTGTGGCCGGTCGGGGCGTTCCGGTCGGGCGGACGTCCCGCGTTCGGTGTCGACCCCTCCGCGGACTGGCTCACGGAGAACCGCCTTCAGTCCAGCTCCTCGATCTCCCGCGCGGCGGCGAGCACCTCGTCGTGGAGGGCCCCGTTGGAGGCGACGAGTCCTGTCGAATCGTGTCGCCAGCGGTTCCCCTCCAGGTCGGTGACGCGGCCGCCGGCCTGCCGGACCGTGAAGACGCCGCCGACGGAGTCCCACGGGTTCGCCCGCAGGTTCGAGATCGTCCCCTCCAAGCCGCCCGCGGCGACGGTGGGGAGCGTGACCTGCGCGGCGCCGAACCGCCGCATGTCGCCGAACCGCCGAACGATCGCCGCGCAGGCGTTCGCGTACTCGTCGCGGACGTCGAACCCCCACCACAGCGTCGGGTCGACGGTCGCCCGAAGCGGGTCGTCGACGTCGCTGACCGCGATCGGATCGCCGTTTCGGTACGCGCCGTCGCCGTCGGCGGTGTACACGTCGCCGAGCGCCGGACAGACGGTGCAGGCCGCGACCGGTTCGCCGTCGACGACGGCGGCGACCGCGGTGCCCCACACGCGGATGTCCCGGACGTAGTTGTGCGTGCCGTCGATGGGGTCGATCACCCACGCCGCGCCCTCGTCGGGGACGGCCTTCGCCTCGTCGCCCTCCTCGCCGACGACCGCGTCGGCCGGGAACGACTCGCGGATCGACTCGATCACGGTGCGCTGGGCGGCGCGGTCGGCCTCGGTCACCACGTCGCCCTCGCCCTTACTCTCGACGGCGATGTCGCTCCGGAAGCGGTCGTGCGCCACGCGGCCGCCCGCTCGCGCCGCGCGCTCAGCGACGGCCGCGCGCTCGGCGACGGGCGCGCGCTCGTCTGCGTCGGTCATGGCCGCTCTCTGGCGCCCCGACGCGTATAAACGTCGATCCGCCGACTCCCGCCAGAGCGGCGTGGCCGCGAGAATTAACTCAGTTGCGAATCTGAGTACAGTTAAGTGGGTCCGCGTGGAACCGTCGGGTATGCACCCAGAGGAAGCGGTTCGCCAGCTCGAGTACGCCATCGACGCCTCCCTCGACGAGACCGGACAGCGCACGGCCGCCGGCTACCGGCCGACGTTCGAGCGCGTGGCCGAGCGGGCGGACGGGGGCGCGGTGTACGCGCTCGCCGGCGAGCTCGCAGGCGCGGTCGTCGACGGGGACTGTCCCAGCCCCGCTGAGGCGAACGCGACCGCCGAGCGCGTGCTCTCCGACCGGGCGTACACGGACGGCGGCGAGTAGTCGAACTGTCGGTCACGTCTGTTCGGTCTCGCGGGGACGCAGCACTCTCGATATCCTGACTTCGGGAGCGACTTCACAGCGCTCTGTGAAGCCGGAACGTTCGTAAACTGTCAGCTGTTCTGAATAAAATTCGGGTTGCTAGACGGCAGTCGCAGAGATGCTCAGACTGCCCGAGATCGCGTCCGCCGTCTTTCCGCTCAGTGCATTGACGATGAACGAGACTCCGAATGATTCACCCGTACCCAGTTGCGCGGTGAGTTTACCGACGATGGGACTCGTCGCGAGACCTTCGCGTGCACCGCTTTCACCCTGGGAAGAGTGTAGCTCGAAGGCGTACTCGGTGTCGCCGTCGATGTCGTCGTTCAGTTCGAAGTCGATCGTGACAGAGATCTCTTCCGCGGACTGGTTCACAATGGCGAACGCGGATTCGAGGGAATCCTGGCCGTCGCTCATATCGGCGGGATCGCCGTCCGTGACCACGGAGAACGTGTCGCCCGTGAGACCGTCTACGTCGTCGTCGGAGGCGAACGCCCCGAACTGGTAGACTGAACTGACGTTCACTCCGGGATCGTCGTCACCGATGGAGACTGTCAGTTCACCGCCCGCGTTCATTCGAACGCCCGCGATCGTCTCGTTGGCGACCAGCCCGATCAGACCGTCACTGTCGTCGACGACGTCGATCGTCGCCTGCCGGGAGGCCTCTGCGGCGCTGAACGCACCGGTTCCGGAAGCCGCGGCTCCCGCACCGACAAGCGCTCCCAGCCCGACCACGACATCACGTCGGTTCATCTCTATTGATCTCCACCCTGTGTTCAGTCGTCAGCGTCCGTGAAGTCGTCATGACTCCCGGCGCGGAGGGTGAGGTCGCCACCGAGGTCGGTGTCGGTGTCTGCCCCGCCCACGTCGACGAGAATCGTGACGTAGAACTCTTTCCCCTCTTCGATGGACGCCGAGTACTGCTGGTCGTCGTCGAAGATGATACTGGCGGATTTCTTGTTCGAGTTTGTGACGTCGCCGACAGCCAGTCCCTCCTCTTGTTCGGAATCGTTGCCTCCTTCGGGATAGTAGGCGACCAGAAAGAGTCGCGTGTCGTCCGGGAAGGGCTCGTCGTTGGCGTCGTAGGTGAGCTCGATATCCTTCGGACTATCCGTCTGATTCATCACCTTGAACGCGTACTCGTCCGAGATGGGGGTCGTCGTGTCGATGGCGACATCGCCAACCGACGGATCCGTGGTCGGGTCACCCGGGACCTGATTGATGTTTCCGCTGTCGAAATCGCCGAGCCCACCGACCTGGTACGTGGAGTTCGGATTGACGCCGTCACCGCCGTGGTCCGAGCTGAGGTCGATCATCAGCTCGTTTTCGCCGCTGCCGCCGTCGTTGGTGACGTATTCGGTGTCGCCGGCCTCGAGGCCGATCAGACCGTCGCTGTCGTTGGCGACTTCGATGTTCGCCTCTCGTCCACCGAGTTCTGCGGCGGTGAACGCGCCCGTCCCCATCGCAGCGGCAGCTCCTGAAGCCAATGCACCCAGACCGATCACGAATTTGCGTCGTTCCATGTCGTATCTCACCTGTGTTCACGCACCCCCGCAGCCCGGACGTCCGGGCCGGGAGCGCTCGGATAACCCATACGGGGGGTGATACTTCGTTATGAGATTCTCGACATGATCGCGCGGTGACCTCGATGCGTGGCGGGCGGGGCTCGATACGCCGTGGGCGCCCCTCGTTGCCCGTATCGTGGCGAGCCTGAATCCGAGTAAAACGGGCCCTAACTTGTTTCAAACAGTCGTTCTGGCAATCAACAACTCCCTGAAGAACCGACTGGGAGTGCATACCGGTTTCCGTTATTTCTCGTCCGACCGACGATCAGATGCTGTTTGTGACAGGAAACAGAAAATAACAGGTTAACTATCCTACCTGTTTATGACAGCGTGGTGCACACGATACAAGCGAAATTCGCCGGTTCACAGGAGGGGATCCGCCGGCGCAGGACGGGGATACTCACATCATGGTCTCTACCACTGCCGCGACGAACGGATCGAGCGAAAACGGGGGTGAACTGTCCGAAGACGACGTCTTCGAGGTACTGTCGAACCGGCGGCGGCGATTCGTCATCCACGCGCTCAAGCGCGCGGAGGAGCCGGTCGAGGTCTCCGAGCTCTCCAGGTACGTCACCGCCTGGGAACGCGACGTCGATCCCGAGATGGTGCGATACCAGGAGCGCCGGAACGTGTACAGCACGCTCCAGCGAACGCACCTGCCGAAGCTGGAGGAGAAGAACGTGGTGACGGTCGACAGCGAGACGAACCTCGTCGAGCCGACGCCGGAGCTGGCGAACCTCGACATCTACGTCGAGGTGCTCGATAGCAAGGAGATCCCGTGGAGCCTCTACTACGTCGGGCTCGCGGGTCTCGCCGTCTCGCTCCTGCTCGCCGTCGCCACCGACACGCCGGGGTTCGTCGGACTCGAACCGCTCGACGTGGGAGCGTTCACGGCCACCGCATTCGGGATCTCCTCGCTCGCCCACCACGCCATCGGCCGGCGGATGCGCCTCGGCAACACCGAGAAACCGCCCGAGCTCCGCACGCACGAGTGAGCGGCCAGCCTCGCACATGAGCACCACCACCCAGTCGCCGCCGGCTCGCGTGAGCGCCCTGCGTACCCTGAGCATCGTGCTCGCGTTCACGGCGGCGGTCGGGCTGGTGGTCGGTACCGCGGGCTTCACCGCGATGGAGGCCGACCGGGGGCTCGCCGCCAACGTCACCGGCGACGAGAGCGCCTACCTCGGCTACGAGCCGCTCGTCGACGAGGTCGACAGCGGGGAGTCCACGGGGGTCGTCGAGTATCGGAACCGGTTCGGCGGCGACCTCCGAGCGTTCGACGTCGACGTGTCGATTGCGAACCCCGCGACGACAGACGCGTCCGTCGACTCGACTGACACCCCGGCCGGACTCGACGAGGGAGCCGCGGCTCCGGTGAACGTGACGCTGACGTGTTCCGAGGAGACGGACGTCGAACTGCTGTTCGAGGCGGACGGGAGCGGCACGGGCGTCAGCGTCTCGCTGGACCGCACGCACACCGTGACGTGCGTGCCGGACGCTCCCGACGTGACCGGCGTCGGATACGACGGGGTCGGGAGTGCATCCGTCGACGCCGGGGAGTCGGACGCGGGCGTCGAAGCGGTCGTCTGGCTCACCGACGCGAATCCCAGCGAGGGTGGGTCGGCGGGGGAGATCCGTTCGGAGACGATCCCGAACCTGAACACCTCGAAGCCGGTGCAATCTCAGGTACCCGCAGAGGCACGGAACGAAAACGTGGCGGCCATCGAGTTCCCCGACCAGGGAGTCGCCTATTTCCACCCCGGATGGGACGGCGAGAACCACGGCGACCCGAGTGCCGGTTCGGGAGTGGCGTCGACCGAGGTTCCGCTGGACGCCGAGACGGTGACGAACACGTCTGTAGTTTCCGACGAGAACGACGACTGACGCGTCTACAGCTCGATCCGGTCTCCGAGCTCGGGCGCGCTCGCGTCGAAGCCGTCCGCTCCGAGGTCCTCGGCGAACGCCTCACACCGATCGCCGTGGTTCACGAGGATCCGCGCCCCCCGATAGGAGTCCAGGAACGACTCCAGCCCTCCCCGGTCCGCGTGCGCGGAGAAGTCGTACGACTCGACGCGCGCGCTCACCGGACGCACCGTCCCGTTTATGGCGAGTCGCCCGTGCTCTTGGAGCTCGCGGCCCGGCGTCCCCTCGACCTGGTAGCCCGTCAGCGTCACGAGGTTCGTCGGGCTGCCGCGGATCTCCGGGAGGTACGAGTGGACAGGGCCGCCCGCGAGCATTCCCGAGGTGGTGAGTATCAGCTCGCTGTCGCCGGCGATCCGCTCGCGCTGGCCGCCCCGACCGGTGACGAATCGCGCGGCGCCCTTCGCCCGGCGAAGCGCCTCGGGATCGCGGAGGAACTCGGGGTATCGCCGCACCAGCCGCGTCACCTCGATCCCCATCCCGTCGACGTAGGGGGTGAGGTCGTTGGCGTCGGCAACGAGGGCGAGCTCCTGGGTCCGCCCGATCGCGAACACCGGCGCGACGACGGTGCCGCCCTCCCAGAGCGTCGTCCGCGCGCTCTCGGCCCAGCGGTCCTCGACTCTCCGGCGGTCCTCGTGGGTCACGTCCGCGTACGTGGACTCGCAGATCACGACGTCGGCGTCGGGGCGCGCCGTCGTCCCCGAGACGAGCCGCTGGTCGTCGGTGTGGAAGTCCCCGGTGTACAGCAGGCGGGTGTCTCCATCGTCCACCAGAACGTGCGCAGATCCCGGGATATGGCCGGCGTCGAACAGCGTCACCTCGTAGTCGGTCCCGCCGGCCGCGACGACGAACGGCTCCCCGTAGGCGTGCCGCTCCTCGACCTCGCCGAGCCGCGCGACGTGCTCCTCCGAGAAGGGACACAGCGGGCTGCTGCCGTGCAGCCTGAGCGTGTCGCGCGCCAGCGTCCGCGCGAGGTCAGCGGTCGGCGGCGTCCAGTGGATCGCCGGCCGCCGGTCGCCCTTCAGCAGCGCGGGGACCGCGCCGACGTGGTCGAGGTGGCCGTGCGAGACGACGACCGCGTCGGGCTCCGGGTCCCGGACCGGGTACCGCGGCGGCTCCGCGGTCAACAGCCCGTAGTCCAACAGCAGCGCGTCGTCGACGAGGACCGCGCTCCGACCGACCTCGCGGGCGCCGCCGAGGAACTCGACCTCCATTGGCGGCCCGTAGCCGCCCGCGGCGTTAGTGCTCGTCGGTCCGGACTTCGTCGGTCCCGCCCCCGTCGACTCCGACGTCGTCGAGCCGCGCCGCGACCGAGCCGAGAACCGGCGCCGGCCCGAGGACCCACACCCACGCCGCGAGCGCGAGCGCGCCCGGCAGCTCCGGCAGCGCGAGCCCAGTCACCGGCCACCAGCCCGCGAGGAACGTCGCCCAGACCGCCACGTGAACCGGGACGAACGCGAGGGCGAATTGTCCGGTCGTCGACGCCCAGCGGGCGACCCCGTCGACCGCGAACAGGAGCGTGACCAGCGCGTAGAAGCCGATCGCCGACGGGCCGTGGAGCGGCTCCGTGAGGTCGAATGCGCCGACGCCCGCCATCGCGACCATCGCGAGCGCGAGAACGGTCGCGCGGAGCGCGACGGCTCGCCCGTCGAGCGTCCGCCCCAGGTCCGCCGCGTACCCCACGCCGACGGCCCCGCCGAGGATCAGTCCCCAGTTGAAGGCGGGCGCGCTCGCCTCGCGGACCCCGAGATCGGAGAGCGCGTCGCTCGTCCACGAGAACGTCGGGTCGAGGAGGACCGCCGCCGCGATGCCGCCGAGCGCGAGGAGCGTCGCCGCCGCGCCGAGGGCTCGCGCTCGGCGGGTCGCTTCAGCGTCCGGGAGTCGTGTCGCGGCGTCGGCGCCCATCGCCGGGCTCAGTCGAGCCGCTCCGCGGCGTCCCGCTGGACGAGCGGCTCCGCGTTCTCGACGGGGAGGGTCACGACGTCCTCGCTCGCGAGGTCGTACTCCCGCTCGTCGACTCCGAAGATGGCGCCGACGTCGCGGGTGATCCGAACGGTGGCGCGGTCGTCGACGCCCGAGGTGGCCTCGGGAGACGCGCTCGCAACGCGGTCCGCGTCGCCGTCGCTCGCGTCGTCGCGGTCGTCGACGCCCGTCGCGTCCGGCGGCGCGGGCCCCGGCGGGACCGCAGTCGGGCCGCCGTCGGTGGTGACGCTCTCAGCGGTGGCGCCCTCGCCGGCGGCGTCGCTCGCGGCGGCGGCCTCGTCGTCCGCGCCGCCCATGGCCCCGGCGAGCGCGTCGACGACCTCGTCTGCGCCGCCTTCCGCCGCGTCGTCCTCGGTGGAGTCCGCCCGTTCAGCGGGGGCGGGTCGGTCCGAGGGCCCCGGATCCGGTGCGGGCGGAGTCGACTCCGTCTGCGGGTCCGCCTCGACGTCCGCCGCCGGTCGCTTCGCTCCCGCAGTTTCGTCGACGTCGGGCACGGAGTCGGATTCGGCCGCAGACGCGGATTCGGCTCCGCCTGCCGGCGCCTCGCCGGAGAGCACGTCGAGCACGCGCGACTTGTTCTCGCCGATCCGATCGACGAGGTCGTCGAACAGCCGCCGCTCCTCGGTCGTCATCCCGTCGGCGTCGACCGACATGTCGGCGGCGGCGAACGAGGCGAGTTTGACCACCTTGCCGACGCGGCGCTCGTACAGCGCCTCGGCGACCTCCTCGGCCGTCTCGACCTCGTCCGAGAGGCGCCGGACGTCGTCGTCGGAGAACGGCTTCGCGACCTGCTCGGCCCGTCGGTCGCGAGCCGCGCGCAGGTCGGCGACGTAGGCGGCCACGTCGTCGTAGAAGGAGTCCCGCAGGTGCTGGAGGCTGTCCTTGCGGCGTTCCTTCGCCTGCGCCGATCTGAGCTCGTCGAGGTTCATCGTTCAGGGGCTTTCCGCGCCTCGCCGCGGGCCATCAGGAAGACCCCCGCGAACTCGGGCACGGTGTTTCTACCGGGTTCTACTGTGAGGCGCTCACCGTTTAATTCTACCGTCCGATCGGCGTCGGTCTCGATCCGGATCTCGCGGCCGACGAACCGGTCGGGCACCGCGTCCCGCAGCGGGTCGAAGTCGGCGAGCTCGTCGCGTTCGATGGGCGTGACGACGAGCCCGGAGCCGCCGTGGAGCGTCCCCGGGAGCCGGATGAGCCGCCGCGTGTCGGTGGTCACCGGCTCGTCGATCGGGGCCGTGTCGGTCGCGGCCACGCGCGCGGCGAGCGCGGAGACGAGCCGGCGCACGCCCGGCCCGCCGGCCTCCACGTTGCCCTCGCGGACCGCGGTCGGGTTGCGGTCGAACGCGCCGAGGATCGTCTCCGCGCGCCCCTCGCCGATCCCCTCTAACTCCATCAACCGCTCGCGGGCGGCGTCCTCGTCCATCTCGCGGAGGTCGTCGGCGTACTCGACGAGCGCCTCGTGGACGCGCGCGCCCCACCCGCCCTCGGTGCGGAGCACCCGCTTCGTCGTGCCGCGCTCGGAGACCGTTCGGATCAGGCCCTCGGTGTCGAGATCTATCGCGCGCACGTAGTCGACGACCTCCCGGCGCGCCTCGCTGTCCAGCTCCCGCACGCTCTCGTCGCGGACGTGCACGTGGTAGCCGCGCCCGCCGGAGAAGACGACGGTGAGGTCCTCGAAGGCGAAGTCGTTATCGAGGAAGTCCAGCAGACGGAAGAGGGCGTCCTTGCACGCCGCCAGCATCTCGGGGTACGAGGTCGCCTCCGGGTCCACGCCGGGGAGGTGGTCGGCGTCGAGGTCGAAGATCAGGTCCGCGGAGCGCCACCCCTTCCGCGACATCGTCGAGGCGCCGGGGTCGTCGTAGCGCGCGGCCGAGAAGTAGGCGTGCCGGGGCGCGTTGTCCGCGAAGAACGTGTCGACGTCACCGAGGTCGAACAGCGACTGGTGGCGGACCATCGTCGTCCCGGAGCCGGGCGTCCACGGGATGTGGCCCCACTCGCGGAGGTTCGCGTCCGGCGGGAGCGACGGCGAGGCGCGGCGGTAGTAGTCGCCGAACCGCCCCTTCAGGTACTCGCGCGTCCGGTCGTCCATCGTCTCATCGGGTACCGGCGGTCGACGTATCAACGTATCGTTCGCGCGCGACCGCGGACGACTGCGGACGACCGCGGACGACTGCGGACGACCGCGGCCGACCGAGCGACGGCGACTACGGATCCCAAACGGGGCGGTGGCGCGCGCCGCCGAGTGGCCGCCGAAGGCGG
>NZ_JAXRUU010000059.1:0-19056 GCF_034497445.1 Halorubrum sp. AD140 | reverse complement strand
GAGAAGCTCGACGAACTCGGCATCGACGTCGGCCCCGGCACCGGCGTCTCCGCCGGCGACTCCGCCGCCCCCGCCGACGACTGAGGACGGTCGCCGTCCGCCGCTCGGTTCCGCGTTTATTTTTAAGTGGTCAGCGTCGGTAGCGTCGGCCATGGCCCACGACCCGCTCTCGCCCGCCCAAGCCCTCCGCACGCGAATCGGGACGGCCGTCGGTGGAATCGCGCTCCTGTTCCTCCTCTATTCGGTGCTGATCGTCGGACGACTCCTGTTCGGCGTCCTCGTCGCGTTCGGACTCACCGTCGGCCTGTATCTCGCCTATCGGACGTTCGCCGCGCTCGACGCCCTCGCGGACGCGGCCCAGCGGATCGCCGCGACCCGCGAGCGCGAAGTCGAGCGGGAGTCCCGGGTCGGGTCCGCGGCAGAGCGCGACGACCGGCTCACCGAGCGCGAGCGGTAGCGGTCGGACGGCGCGCGTTTTACGCTGAGAGCCACAGATCCCGGGTCCCATGACTGTCCGCCCTATCGCGACCATCGGCGTCGCGCTCACGACGCTCCTCGTCGTCGCCGCCGTCTTCACCGAGGCGCTCTCGCCCCGTATCGAGTTTTCCGCGCTCGTCGGGCTCCCGATCGGACTCGCGGCCGGGAACGTCGCGGGCGCGGTGGTCCGAATGCGCCTCTGGCGCTCACCGAGCGCCCGCCCGGCCCTGCTCGGGATCGCCGCGTTCGGCTACGCGCTCCTCGCCGCCGCCGCGCTCTCGTACGCCGTCCCGCCGGCGCGTGGGCTCGCGAGCGTCGCGACCGCAGTGCCGCTCCCGCGGCCTGTGAGGTCGCGGTCGCCCTCCTGGCGCGGCGGTACGCGGATCGGATCCGCTGAAAGCGACCGACCGCGGCCGAACCACCCTCTCACGCGAAGACGACGAACCGGAACAGCCAGAGGGCGCCCATGCCGACCGCGATGGTCGCGAACACGTTCTCGGTCCGCCACGCGACCGCGCCGGCCACGGCGCCCGCGATGAGCCGCTCGTCGAGCAGGGTCGCGGCGACCGAGGGGCGAAGGGTGACGAGGTCGGGGAGGACGAGTGCGGCGAGCACCGCGGGCGGGACGTACCGCAGGGGGCGCTGAACCCGCGCGGGAACCTCGTCTATCCGCCCGAACAGGTGGATGAAGGAGAGTCGGAACCCGTACGTCGCGACCCCGATGAGGAGGACGGCGACCCAGACGCGGACCGCGTCGCCGAGGGGGAGAACGCTCGTCACCGTTCGACCGCCTCCGTCACCAGCCCGACGACGATGCCCGAGACGGCCCCGACGAGCAGTCCGAGGTTGAGCGGGAGGCCGGCCGCGACGACCGCGACCGCGCCGGCCGCGACGCCCGCGGCGGTGGTCGGCCGGTCCTTCATTGCGGGGACGAGCAGCGCGAGGAACACGAGCGGCACCGCGAAGGTGAGCCCCCACGCGTCGGGGACGCCAGCGCCGACGACGACGCCGACCACGGTGCCGACCTGCCAGACGATCCACAGCGACGCGCCCGCGCCGACGTAGTAGCGCCACCGGCTTCGGTCGTCGTTCTCCGCGAACTCGGCGACCGAGAGCGCGTACGCCTGGTCGGTGAGCAGGTACGCGAGCCCCGCGCGGACCCGACGACCGTACGCCGCGAAGTGGGGCGCGATGGAGGCCGAGTACATCACCATCCGGAGGTTGATGACCGCGGCCGTGCCGACCACGACGGCGAGCGGCGCGTCCGACCCGAGCAGGTCGAGCGCGGCGAGCTGGGAGGCCCCGGCGAACACGATCACGGACATCCCCACCGCCTCCGCGAGCCCGAGCCCGGCCTCGACGGCGGCGATGCCGGCGACCAGCGCGAACGGGACGATCCCCAAAAGCAGCGGCGAGACGTCTCGCACGCCGGCGCGGACGTCCCCGTCGAGAGCGGATCCGCGCACGGCTATCGCTCCCGTGGGTACACCGGCTCGTCGTACTTGGCGGCGAGGTGGTCGGCGTGGTCGAGCTTCGCGTTCGCCTTCCGGAACGTGCCGAGGAGCGAGTGGACCTCGCGTTCGGTCGGGTGCGCGCGCCCGAGTAGCCGGCGCATCAGCAGCGCGTTCTTCTCGCGGACGTGCTCGCGCTGGCCGGTCGCCGCGAGGAACTCGCCGAAGAACTCGTGGAACCGCTCGACGTCGGATTCGGGCGCTCGCGTGACCGCCGTGTCCGGGAGCTGCGTCTCCCGGACCGTGAGCTCTCTGAGCTCGTACAGCAGGACGGTGGCGGCCTGTCCGAGGTTGAGCACGGGGTAGTCGTCGCTCGCGGGGATCGAGCACACCTCGTCGAGCCGCGAGAGCTCGTCGTTGTTGAGCCCGCGCCCCTCGCGGCCGAACACGATCGCGGTCCGCGCGTCGACGGCCGCCAGCGACTCCCGCAGCTCGGCCGGCGTCTTGAACGGGAACCGCTCGTGGCTCCGGTCGTCCTCGCCGGTGATCGCGGTCGTACCGACGGTGTGGTAGCGCTCGACGACCTCTTCGAAGGCGACCTTGTCGGCGTTCGGGAGCACGTCCTCGCGGGCGTGGCCGGCGAAGCCGTACGCCTCGCCGTCCTCTTTCAGCTCCGGCGGATCGACCAGCTTGAGGTCGGAGAGCCCGAAGTTCTTCATCGCCCGGGCGATCGTGCCGACGTTGCCGGGCGTCTCCGGCTCGACGACGACCACGACCGGCTTCCGGGGAGTCGACCGAGATCGATCGTCGCTATCGCCGTGACCGTCGCCCTCGGCACTCGGACTCTCGCCCTCTCCCCTCATCGGTTCGACGGGTAATCGGTCGAGAGGTCGACGCCTTCGAGGTCGTCCTCACTCAACTCGTCTTCCGGATCCGTTTCGTCGTTCTCCGCTCCGGCGAGCGCGCGGATGTCGATCCGCTCGCCCTCGAACCCCTGCTCGACGCGCTCCTGGATCTCCTGCTGGTCTGGCAGGTCCGGCAGCCCTTCCGGGTCCTCGTCGACGTGCTCGACCGAGCCGTACCCGTCCGGGGCCCCGTTGCCGGCCGCGACCCACTCGTGGAAGCGGTCGCCGAACTCCAGGCTGCCGGCGTGGTCGCTGCCGCCCTCCTCGCGGAACCAGTAGATCAGGTCGGGCTCGTGTTCGGGACAGAGCAGCACCTCGCCGTTGGGCTCCCCGTAGACGATCCGGGCCTGGTTGCACCGGTGGACCTCCGCCTCGCCGTACTCGAGGTAGCAGACGTCGCACGGCTCCTCGACGAGCGCGACGAGCCTGACGAGCCGCTCTCGGGGCTCCTCGGGGATCTCGTCGAGGGGCTTCAGCTCCTCGTCGTCGGTGAAGATCTCGTCCTCATCGAACCGCCACCCGCGGAGGCCGATGCTCACTTTCGCCATGCGCGAGGGTAGACGCGGCGAGGGTAAAAGCGCGTCCTTCCCGGCCCGAGCGCGCCGGTACGGTGGCGAACGGCGCGTTCGCGAGGCCTTTACGGGAGCGACCCGTACCGCAGCCGATGCGACGCCGAGAGCTGTTGACCGCGGTCGGCGGCGGTTCGATCGGAACGCTCGCCGGCTGCGTCGGCGGCGGGCCGGTCGCGAGCGAGGACGACGGTGGGGGAGACGCCGCGGAAGCCGACGACTGGCCGGCCGGCCCCTACGCCGACTACGAGTCGACGCGGGTGGAGGCCCGGGCCGCCGACGGCGACGCGCTCGGGGCGGTGACCGCGGCGGTCGCGCGGACCCGGGACGAACGGACGCTCGGCCTGAGCGACGCCGAGGCGCTCCCCGAGGACGCCGGGATGCTGTTCGTGTACGAGGCGTCCCGAGAGGGCATGACCTTCGTCATGCGGGAGATGGACTTCGGGATCGACATCGTCTACGCCGACGCCGACCGGGAGATAACGCGGATCCACAACGCGCCCGAACCCGGCCCGGACGAGGACGGGAGCGAGCAGCGGTACCCCGGCTCCGGGCAGTACGTCCTCGAGGTCCCCTACGAGTGGACCGACCGCAACGGGGTCGACGTCGGGGACTCGCTGGCGTTCGAGCTGTAGGCGGTCATCGTCGGGGGACGTTCTGCTCGCGCGCGGGTCACAGGAGGCCCGTCCGGTCCGGTCTCACCCTGCACCCGCGCCGCCGGAAGGCGATCCGCTCACCGCACCGCGTCGATCCCGAGCGCCGAGACGGAGAGGCCGCCGATCAGGACCGGCATCCAGTAGACGGCGCCGCGGAACACCAGCACGGCCGCGGTGACGGCCGACGCCGCGACGCCCGTGGTCGGGACGAGCAGCGCGACGAACGCCGCCTCGATCCCCCCGAGTCCCCCGGGCAGCGGCGTGGCGCCGGCGACGTACGCCAGCGGAACCACGAACAGCGGTACCACGGGTGACACCTCGTGACCGACGGCCGCGAACGCGGCCGTGAGCGCGGCCGCCTGAAACGTCCACCCGGCGAGCGAGAGCCCGACCGCGGCCGCGAGACGCCGCGGACTCGTGCCGACGCGCTCGATGTCGTCGAAGAAGCGCCGGAGCCGGGCCGCGAGCGTCTCCTCGACGGCGGCGGCGTCGAACCGTCGCAGCCGCCCCAGGATTCCGCCGACCGCCGGCGGGATCCGCTCGACGAGGGTCCGCCGGTACCGCCAGCCGAGTCCGATAGCCGTCACGATCGACGCGATCAGCGCGACCGCGACGCCGACGGCGACCCCCAGCCGCTCGCCGACGGCAGCCGTGGCCGCGTACGCGCCGACGCCGAGGAAGACCAGGGAGATCGAGGGGACGACGTTGAGCACGTCGACGCTGGCGATCCCGACGAGCCCGGTCTCGTAGCGCGACCCGGACACCTTCGCGATGAGCGCGGCGGCGACGGGCTCGCCGCCGGCCTGCCCGAAGGGCGTGACGTTGTTCGCGAAGACGGCGCCGGCGTACACGAGAAACGAGGTCGAGACCGAGAGGTCGACCTCGAGCGAGCCGAGGACCGTCCTGAGCATGAGGCTCCACGCGACCAGCCAGCAGAGCGCGAGCCCGAACGTCGCGGCGACCAGCGCCGGATCGGCCGCACGCAGGGTGTCGACCACGCGGTCCGCCCCGACCACCACGAAGAGGGCGGCGAGGATCCCGATCGCCGCGACGCCGCCGATCACTAGCCCGCGACGACGGGTCCCGTCCATACGGGGCCTGCGTCGCTGACGAACTTGAAACGACTGATCGGACCGCCGCTCGCCCGAGCACCGTCAAGAATACAACCGTCGGTCGGATACGGTAGCGCAACCTATGGACGACCAGCGGTTCCTGGAGTCGGAGTGGGACTACTGTCTGGTCCTCGACGCGTGTCGCTACGACGTGTTCGAGGACGTGTACGACGAGTACCTCGACGGCGACCTCGAGAAGCGCTGGAGCGTCGGATCGTCGACGCCGGAGTGGGCCTACCGGACGTTCACCGGCGATCACGACATCGCCTACTTCTCCGGGAACCCCTTCATCAACGACCTGGGAATCCCGCTGAACGAGCTGAAGTGGGGCGCGAGCTGCGACTACGAGTGGACCGCGTCGGAGCACATCAGCGACATCCACGACGTCTGGAAGACCGGCTGGGACGACGACCTCGGCACGGTCCCGCCCGAGAGCCTCGCGGAAGCGTACCGGAACAACCCCGAGGCCGTCGAGCGCGCCGACCGCACGGTGCTCCACTACATGCAGCCGCACGCCCCCTACCTCTCGCGCGGCAAGGGCCAGAAGCTCAAACAGATCCAGAAGGGGATCAAACGCCAGGACGAAGAGGGGGCCGGAGACGACGAAACGAACGACGACGGCGGGCTCCTCTCGTCGCTGAGCGACACCGTCCGGCCGAAGATCGAGCGCCGACTGGACGACAGCGAGTTCGCTCAGAAGGCGGGGCTCTGGCTGGAGCTCGACCCGACCGACCTCGTGACGGACGGCACGCGCGTCACCGCGCTCCGGCTCTACGAGGAGAACCTCCGGATCGCCCTCGAGTCCGTGGCGGAGCTCGTCGACGAGCTCGACGGGACCGTCGTCGTCACCGCCGACCACGGCGAGGCGTTCGGCGAGGAGGGCGTGTGGGAACACCACATCGAGACGCACATCCCGCCGCTGATGGAGGTCCCGTGGCTGGAAGTCGAGTGAGCGACTGGGCGCCGCCGACCGCCCGCACCGCCGCGACCGCACGCCCGCGATGAAGGTCAGCCACTACTTCGAGTTCGAGGACCACGTCACGGGCGGCATCAAGGAGTCGGTCGTCCACCAGCGGAAGATGCTCGACCGCGAGTCTATCGCGTACACGACCGAGCCGACCCTCGACGCCGACGTGCTCCACTGCAACCTGATGGGGCCGCGCTCGGTGTGGTACGCGAGGCGCGCGCGCGACCGCGGCGTGCCGGTCGTCGCGCACACCCACGTCACCGCCGAGGATTTCGGCGACAGCTTCCGGTTCACCAACGCGCTCGCGAGGCCGCTCAGGCCCTACCTCGCCCGCGCGTACGGGCTCGCCGACGCGCTCGTCTGCCCCTCCGAGTACAACCGCGGCGTGATCGCGGGGTACGCCGACGCCCCGACGACCGTGATCTCGAACGGCGTCGACCGCGAGAAGCTGGCGGGCTTCGAGTCGCTGGAGGCGGAGTACCGCGAGCGGTACGACCTGGAGCCGCCGACCGTCTTCCTCGTCGGCCACGTGATCAAGCGGAAGGGGCTGGCGACGTTCGTCGACCTCGCCCGCGAGCTGCCCGACGTCGACTTCGCGTGGTTCGGTCCGCTCGACCTGTCGCTGAAGGGCCGCGAGACGACCCGCCTCATCGAGGAGTCGCCCGACAACTGCACGTTCACGGGCTTCGTCGACGACGTGCGCGGCGCGTTCGCCGCGGGCGACGTGTTCCTGTTCCCGACCCACGAGGAGAACGAGGGGATCGCGCTGTTGGAGGCGATGACCGCCGGGAAGGCCGTCGTCGTCCGCGACATCGAGACGTTCTCGTGGCTCGACGACGGCGAGGACTGCCTCAAGGTCGATCCCGCGACCGCCGACTCGGAGACCGCGGCGTTCGTGGACGCGATACGCCGGCTGGCCGACCCCGCGCTCCGCGAGCGGCTCGGGTCGAACGCGGCCGCCCGCAGCGAGGCGTTCTCGCTCGACGCGATCGCCGAGCGATACCGGTCGCTGTACGAGCGGCTGGTCTGACGTCGGTCTGTCCCACATTCAACGGTTTCGCTCACTCGCCGGGAGTCTTGTCCAAACCGCAGTTGGTATGTCCGTGAGTCCACTCCGTGCAGGTAACATGACACGCGTGAGCGTCATCGGCTGCGGAAACATGGGGGGTGCCCTGCTGCGCGGCCTCGCGAGAACCGACTCGTATCACCTGACGGCGATCGACCTCGACCCCGACGCGCTCGCGGCCGTCGAGGACGTCGTCGACGTGACGACCGACGACGCGGCCGCGGCGAAGGACGCCGACATCGTCGTCCTCGCCGTGAAGCCGGACATCGCCGAGCACGTCCTCGCCGACCTCGACCTGAGCGCCGACCAGCAGCTCGTGACGCTGGCCGCGGGGCTCCCCCGCGGGTTCGTCGCGGAGCGGACCGCGGCGAGCGTGGTCCGGATCATGCCGAACCTCGCGGCCGAGACCGGCGACATGGCCGCCGCGGCGACGAACGCGGGGCTCACCGACGAGGTCCGGGCCATGCTCGACGACGCCGGCGAGTTCGTCGAGGTCGACGAGTCGCTGATGGACATCTCGACCGCGGTCAACGGCAGCGGGCCCGCCTTCGCCTTCTACCTCATCGACGCGGTGAAGCGGGCCGGGATCGACGGCGGGCTCGACCCCGAGCAGGCCGAGACGCTCGCGGCCCAGACGTTCAAGGGCGCGGCCGAGACCGTCCTCCGGGACGACCGGACCGTCGACGAGCTCATCGACGCGGTCTGCTCGCCGAACGGGACGACGATAGAGGGGATGGAAGTGCTCTGGGACAGCGCCGCCGACGAGGCGGTGATCGAGGCCGTCGCGGCGGCCGAGCGGCGCTCCCGGGAGCTCGCCGAGGCGTTCGATGACGAGTGAGCGCGCCGCCGTCGGAGCCCTGGACCCCGACGCGGTCGACCGCGCGCGGACCGCGGCCGCCGAGGCCGACCGTGTGGTGGTGAAGGCCGGCACCAACTCGCTGACCGACGAGGACTCGCGGCTCGACCGCGTGAAGCTCGACAAGCTCGTCGCCGACGTGATGGACCTCCGGCGGCGCGGCAAGGAGGTCGTCCTCGTCTCGTCGGGCGCCGTCGGCGCCGGGATCGGCCGGCTCGGCAACGGCGGCTCCGCCGCGGTCGACGTCGACATCGAGCGCGGAAGCGACGTGATCGACGAGCGCCAGGCGCTGTCGACGGTCGGCCAAAGCCTCCTGATGCGCCACTACACGCAGAGCTTCGACCGGTACGAACAGCCGGTCGCGCAGATCCTCGTCACCGGCGCCGACCTCGACGCGCCCGAACGGTTCGACAACTTCACGAGCACCGTCGAGACCCTGCTGGAGTGGGGCGTCGTCCCGGTCATCAACGAGAACGACGCGGTCGCGACCGACGAGCTGCGGATCGGCGACAACGACATGCTGTCGGCGTCGGCCGCGCTCGCGCTCGACGTCGACCTCCTCGTTACGCTCACCGACGTCGACGGCGTGTACACCGGGAACCCGAAGCGCGACTCGGACGCGACCCTCATCGAGGCCGTGGGTGCGAACTACGACGCCGTCCGGGAGCTCGTCGGCGACAGCACCACCTCCGACTTCGGCGGGATCCAAACGAAGGTGGAGGGCGCCCGCGACGCGGCCGAGAGCGGCATGCCCGCAGTCATCGCCGGCTCCGCCACCCGGGACGTGCTCGATCGGATCGCAGCCGGTAAGCCGACGGGCACGCTATTCGTGCCGACAGCGGGTGAGACGAATGAGTGAGACGACGGACATCGAACGCGACACGGACGAACTGGTCGAGGGGTCACAGCACGCCGCCCTGCGGCTCGCCAACGCCGACGAGGCGACCCGGAACGACGCGCTCCGGTCGATCGCCGACGCGCTCCGCGCGAACGAAGCCGACATCCTCGAGGCGAACGCGCGGGACGTCGATGCGGCCGAAGAGATGTTAGCGCGCGGCGAGTACGCGCAGGCGCTCGTCGACCGGCTGAAGCTCGACGCCGCGAAGCTGGAGGACGTCGCCGAGATGGTCGAGTCGGTCGCAGCGCAGGAGGACCCCCTCGGCCGGACGCTCGCGGCCCGCGAGCTCGACGAGGGGCTGGAGCTGTTCCGGGTGTCGGTGCCGATCGGCGTGGTCGCGACGGTGTTCGAGTCGCGGCCGGACGCGCTCGTCCAGATCGCAGCGCTCGCGCTGAAGTCCGGCAACGCCGTCATCCTCAAGGGCGGCAGCGAGGCGAGCGAGTCGAACCGCGTCCTCCACCGGGTGATCCGCGAGGCGACCGCGGACCTCCCCGACGGCTGGGCGGGGCTCGTCGAGGCCCACGAGGAGGTCGACCGCCTCCTCGAACGCGACGACGCGGTCGACCTGGTGATGCCGCGGGGCTCCTCGGAGTTCGTCTCGTACATCCAGGACAACACCCAGATCCCCGTGCTCGGTCACACGGAGGGGATCTGTCACGTGTACGTCGACGACGACGCCGACCTGGAGATGGCTTCCGACGTCGCCTTCGACGCGAAGGTCCAGTACCCGGCGGTGTGTAACGCGGTCGAGACGCTGCTCGTGAACGAGTCCGTCGCGCCCGAGTTCCTCCCAGACCTCGTCGAGCGCTACGAGGACGCGGGGGTCGAACTCCGGGGCGACGCCGCCACGCGCGAGATCGTCGACGTCGGCGCGGCGACCGACGACGACTGGGACACGGAGTACGGCGACCTCGAACTGTCGATCAAGCTGGTCGGCGACGTGTACGAAGCGGTCGAGCACGTCAACGCGCACGGCTCGAAACACACGGAGTCGATCGTCACGGAGGACCGGTCGGCCGCCGATGCGTTCATGACCGGCATCGACGCGGCGAGCGTGTTCCACAACGCCTCGACCCGCTTCGCCGACGGCTACCGCTACGGGCTCGGCGCCGAGGTCGGAATCTCGACCGGGAAAATTCACGCGCGCGGCCCGGTCGGACTGGAGGGGCTCACCACGTACAAGTACTACCTGGAGGGCGACGGCCACCTCGTCGCCAGCTACAGCGGCGAGGACGCGCTCCCGTTCACGCACCGGGAGCTCGACGCCGAGTGGCAGTTCGGCCGCAGATAGACGCCTTCCGCGCCGCCGTTCTTCGATTCGTCGTGTCGCGTTTCCCTCACTGGTCGGGCTTCACGCTCGACCATCATTTCGTATAGCGACATACGATACATTTGGCTGGCCTCGGACAGAATACTGTCGCTCCCAACGGGTCAGTATCTCGGCGCACTCCGGAATTATTACCCCACGCGCCCGCACAGCGTGGGACATGGCCGACTCCGACTGGGACGACTGGCTGCCGCGCGCGGTCGCGGACGCCGACCCCGACACCGTGGCGCTGTGGTACCTGGGCTGTAACGGCTTCGCGATCAAGGGCAGCGAGGGGACCGTTCTCTGGATCGACCCGTACGTCGGGACGGGCGACCCGCCCCGAACGGTCCGGATGATTCCGATTCCGTTCGACCCGGACGACGTCGACGTCGCGGACGCGGTGCTCGCGACCCACGAGCACACCGACCACGTCCACGGACCCTCGCAGGCGCCGATCCTCGCGAACACCGATGCCGACTTCGTCGCGCCTGACGACTCGCTCGCGGTCGCGCGCGAGGAGGAGCGCTGGACCGAGCGGTGGGACGTCGACAGCGAGGCCTTCTTGGAGGTGACCGAGGGCGACGAGCTGAAGGTCGGCGAGTTCACCGTCCACGTCGTCGAAACGCACGACACGGACGCCACGCATCCGGTCGGGTACGTGATCGAGCACGACGCCGGCACCGTGTTCCACGCCGGCGACAGCAAGCCCTCGCAGTCGTTCCCCGCGCTCGCCGACGAGTTCGAGATCGACCTCGGGATCCTCGCGTTCGGCTCGGTTGGCATGGTCCCCGACGGGGAGACCGGCGAACCGGTCCGCACAAAGTGGTACAGCGACGAGAACGAGATCGCGAAGGCGGCCAACGACCTCGAACTCGACCGGCTCGTGCCGACGCACTGGGACATGTGGAAGGGGCTGACCGCGGACCCGACGTCGCTCCACGAGCACGTGCGGAGCTTCGAGCATCCCGACCGGCTGGAGATCGTCGAGATCGGCGACCGGATCGATCTCTAAGCGGTTCGACACCGGCTGTCGAGAGCGCTCTTCTCTCGCCTCGGTGGTTATCAACGCCGAAACCCGGCCCGTGGAATTTAAGCCCCTGCTCCGGGAGGGACTCGGTATGAGCGAACGGACGGCAGAAGCGACGACGACCGTCGACGAGGACGGTATTCGCGTCGAGAAGTCCTTCACCGACGACGCGTTCCCGGTGCCCGCGGTGACCTACGAGCTCTCCTCGACCCGCGAGGACCCCGTGCGCGTGCGCATCGTCGACCGGATCCCGGAGTCGTTCCCGATGGACCGAATCGGGTTCCACCCGGAGTACGAGAGCGAGAACTGGACCGCGTACAAGGACCACCGCGTCGAGTTCGAGCGCGTGATCGACCCGGACGACGCCATCGAGACGGTGTTCGGGATCCGCGACGACGACCCGGACCTCGACGGGTTCCTCGGCACGCCCGTCATCGAACACGTCCCGGTGGGCGAGGAGATCGAGGACGTCCTCGGCACCGGCGACACCGACGCGGTGAGAGAGGTCCTCTCGGGCGACCGCGCGACGCTCCCCGGCATGGAGGAGCCGACCGCCGAGGCGGACGACGACGGAACGGCCGTGGGGGACGCGTCCGACGAGTCCGACGGCTCGGAGGCCCCCGAACCGAGAACCGTCTCCGCGAACGGCACCGCGGCGGTCTCGGCTCGTGACGCCGAGCCTGCGGCGGCAGGCGACTCGGAATCGCCGCCGGACCCAGCGGAGGAGAGCGAGGCCGCGGAACCCGACGATGAGACTGAAGGTCGTGGGCCCGCCACCCTCTCGGCTCCCGCCACGTCGCCCGAGGGGGGACTCGCGGCCGCGCTGGCCGCCGAGATCCGCGCCGGCGAGGTCGCGGACGAGGACCTCGAGACCATCGGCGAGGAGCTCGACGTCGGCGTTCCGCGGAGCGTCGACGTCCGCATCAGTCGCCTCCAGTCGAGCGTCGCCGACATCGAGGCGTACGCCGACGCGCTCGCGGAGTTCATCGACAGCGAGGGGACCGCACGGGAGCTCCTCGACGACCTCGACGAGACGGTCGAGAGCGTCGAATCCGAGGTGAGCGCGCTCGAGGACCGCGTCGACGCAGCCGACGCAGACCGCGACGACCTGCGCGAGGAGGTGACGCAGGTGGACGACTCCGTCGACGCAGTCACCGAGCGCGTGGACGCCGCCGACGAGCGCGTGGACGGCGTGGAAGCGACTATCGCGACCGTCGAGGGGTCTGTCGACGCGGTCTCCGGGGACGTGTCGCGGCTCGACGAGGAGACGACCGCGCTCGAGGAGGCGGTCGACGACCTCGGAGACGACGTCGAAACGCTGTACGAGGGGGTCGACGACGCGTCCGCGCGAGCCGAGGCGGCGGACGCCCGCGTCGACGACCTCGAGTCCCGGCTCGGGCGCTTCGACGAGGAGTTCGACGACCTGTGGGGCGACCTCGCGGAGGTCGACACCCGGCTGACGGAGATCGAGGACCGGCTCGGCGAGGACCTCGACGACGTCGAGGCGGAGATCGAAGCCATCAACGACCACCTAGCGGAACTCGAAGCGTTCCGGAAGCGGCTCAACGAGGCGTTCGGGCCGTAACGACGGGGCTCCGATCGAAATTTTCTCCGAGCCGGCCATGGTGGGTGCGACCTCCGCTCCCGGCCGACGGAAAGCGCAACCCGTTTTAGCCGCGGCGTCCGACTGCGGGTAATGAGCGAACCGGTTCCGGTCGCCGTCCCGCGGAAAGGTCGGCCCCTCGAAGCGGTCCTCGAGCGGATCGCGGCCGTCGGCGGCAACGGTCGGCTGGATCGGCTCGCGGACAGCGTGAGCAACATCCTCCGCTACGAGAAGGCGATCACGAAAGACCGCGTCGAAGCCGACGACGGCCCCTACGATCGACTGGCCGAGTACTCCGACCCGGACGATCCGGCCGAGCCGGAGTTCACGCTGCTGCGCGACGACCGCGACGGCAAGCCCCGTCGGATCGTCTTCGACGCCGCAACTGTCGACATCGGCGACGTCAGGCTGAAGCTCGTCGGCCGCGAGGAGCCGTTCCGCGCCCTCCGCACCCACGAGTTCGCCCTCGGATTCGACTCGGCGGACCTCGTCCTCGAGGAGGTCGTGGGAATCCGGTCAGAGGGGCTCGGCGAGATAGCCGACGTCAACGAGCGGATCGATCCCGTCGACACCGACGTCCGCGTCGTCAACGGGCTCGGGGACACCGTCTATCACACGCTGATGGCCCGACCGGAGCGGCTCGAGCCGGGGACCGACCTCGACCGCACGTTCCTCGCAGCGTACGAGGGGACGCTCTGTATCTCGCCTCGGTACGAACGGCTGGTCACCGCGGTGCTGGGAACGGACGCCCTCGACGGCGTCGAGTTCGTCTACCCGAACCCCGACGAGGAGGAGGAGGCGGGCATCGCTCGAACCGGAGTCGGCGTCTACCTCACTGTCACCGGGTCCACGGCCCGCGATCACGGCCTCGTCGTCGGAGAACACCTCTTCCCCAGCGAGACCGTTTTGATGCGGAACGTAGCCGAACGCGACCCGACGGTGGAGCGCGCGATAACCGCCCTCGACGTCGACGACGCGGCCTCCGAGATCCGAGTCTGACCCCCTGCAGTTTCTATCGCGACATACGATATATCCGTTGGGCGTGCGACGCGCTACTGCGACGGATCGGTTTCGTAGACACGAGAAGCGGCTCTCACAGCGAGCGAGCCGCCAGTAGAGCGCTTTGGAAACGCGAGCGGAAAAGGAGGGAGACCATCTCGGGGGACGGCGAGTCGGCCCGCAGCGACTTCAGGGGTCGATTGAGGGTGACACTCTCAGTAGACACGAGACACTGCAAGACGCACGCGATCGAGACGTTCGAGGACGTTCGGGAGTCGACGAGTCCGGACGTCCGCTCGATCGGGATCGAGCCGCTAGTTGTGACCGTTCACAGACGACTGTTTTGATTTATTCCTATCCCATTTTCTAGTACTATCGTACCAAAGGAGCGGCCGAGAATTTCGGATATTTCATATATGCCGACGCAAATAGAGTGCTAAAACTCAGTATAAGTGACCTTATCCGGGAATCTGGGATAGATTGAAGTCGCCCGCGGAAGAAGGCGAAATCGAACGATGAGCGACGACCGGCGAGCGGTGAAGACGTACGTCCCCGCCGATCAAAAGGATCGGTGGCGGGACCACGCGGACGAGCTCGGGATGTCACAGAGCGAGTTCGTCAGGACGATGGTACAGGCCGGAAGACGGGGGTTCTCGACGGCACGCTCGAAAATGCCCGTCGAACCCGATCCTGCCGGGTCTGACCCCAGGGGTGACGGCCTCGAAACGCAGGTGGAAGCGGCCCTCGCCGACGGGCCGCTCTCCTGGGAGGGGCTCGTCGACGCGATGGTCGGCGACTTCGAGGATCGATTAGAGGAGACGCTCGACGCGTTACAAGACCGCAACCGGGTCCGGTACAACGGACGGAAGGGCGGGTACACTCTCACCGATGAGTAGCGCGCGAGCGCCGGAAGAGGTCGACGACCCGGTCGGCTACTTCATCGAGGATCTCACGTACCACGGGAAGACGGAGCGAACCCGCGAGTCCTACGAGCGCGTCCTTCGCCGCTTCGAGGCGTTTCTCGACGCGGGGACGACGCCGGCGTCGGCGACGCACCGCGACTGCATGGCGTTCGTCCACTCGCTGCGCGGCGACGCCGCCGACAGCACGATCGCGACGTACGCCGCCTACCTCCACCGATTTTACGGGTACATGACCGAGGTCGGCGTCTTCGAGGGGAATCCGATGACGCTCGTGATGGAGGAGATGGACGAGACGGTGGACAAGGACCCCGCCAGACGCGATATTTCCATCCCGGCGATGCGCGAGTTCGTCGCCAGGATCCGCCATCCGCTCCACAGAGCCCTCGTGGTGACGCTGCTCAAGACCGGGATGCGTGTCGGCGAGTGCTGTAACCTGGATCTCCGCGACCTCGCCGTCGACGACCACGAGCTCCGGGACGCGTACGCGCTCGGCACTCGCCCGGTTCTCGAGGATCGTCCGAATTCGCTGTACGTGACGCCTGACGCGGCCGTTGGAGACGATCTGAACGGCGAGATCAGAACGGCGGCGAACAAGCGGAAACGGGGGACCGTGATTCCGATCGACGACGAACTGGCGCGGACGCTGAAGCGGTGGCTCGCGGTTCGACCGGACAGCCCCTCGCCGGCTGAGCCGCTGTTCGTCGGGACGGCGGAGGGGTGGGGAGAGCGGCTCGATCCGGAAGCGGTGCGACACGTCGTCGAGCGGTACGCCCGAGAAGCGGGCTGGTACCGGACGGGCGGCGGCGCCGCGGAGAACGTCACCCCGCACTACTTCCGGCACTTCTTCACGACGCACTTACGCGACAGAACCGGCGACCGCGGCGTGGTCAAGTACCTTCGCGGCGACGTCGCCGACGACGTCATCGACACCTACACGCACAACTGGGGCGACCAAGTCCGAGAGACGTACGAGGCGCACATCTACAGACTGGTGGCGTAGCCACGGATCCCGTATTCCGTCGTCTTCTGAACGACTGTATGGTGTCGCGATGCGATCTGGTAAATGATATGTCGCTATATCGAATCTGCCAGCGATCGCGTGCGATCGCGAACCGCGCTATCGCGACGTTCGCGGGTCGAACCACCGGATTGAAGCCGCTGGTCGGAGAAGCTGTCTCGCCGACATGACACCGTCCTCGCCTGACCGTCTGGTCGCTCTCCTCACCGAAGACGCCACAGCGGAGGCGGTGGCGTGGCTGGACGGCCTCGAAACGGCGGACGCGGAGACGCGTCGGCGCGCCCTCCGACAGGCCCGGAGCCACGCCGCGGAGCGCCCCGACCGGTTCGACGGACTGGCCGACTCGCTCGCACCGTTTCTGACCGACACGAACCGCGCGGTCCGGCTGACGACGGCGAAGCTGTTCGTCGCGCTCGCGCGGGCGGAGCCGTCGGTGACCCGGCCGGCCGTCGCCGCGCTCGCCGATCGGCTCGCCGACGACGGAGAGTTCTACTACGTTCGGGCGCGGTGCGCCGAGGCGCTCGGCTACGTCGCGCTCGAACACCCCGAGACGGTGGGTGACCCGGAGACGCTGGCCGACCTCCGGATCGGCCTCTCGTTCGACGAGCCGGAAGTCAAACCGAAGCTGGCGAAGGCGCTGGAGTGCGTCGCCCTGGGCGACCCGAGTCGACTCCGTCACCAGGTCGGGTCGCTGGCCGAACACCTCGACGACGACGACGAGCTGGTTCGGTACCACCTGTGTACGGCGCTCGCGGCGGTGGGCTGTGCACACCCCGCGAAGCTCGCCGCCGGTCGCGACGCACTCGCGGCTCGCCTCTCGGACCCGGACGAGGACCCCCGCGTTCGCGGCCGGGCCGCCGAGGCGCTGGGACTGCTGTGTCGCGCCGCCGACGAGGCCGCCACCGTGCCTGACGAGGTCGGTGGGAAGGCGGGTGAGGCAGAGGAGTTCCTCGCCCCGCGACTCGCGTTTCTCCGAGCCGCGCGGACCGGCTCTTCGACCGACCGTACCACAGGCGTGGGGACGCTCGGATCACTCCGGGATGGCTCCCAAGGGGCGGTGGACGAGATGACCACGCCGGAGGGGGACGAGTGTCCGGGCTGCGGACTGTCGCTCCCGGACGACGGCCCGCCGACCTGCCCGCGATGCGGTTCGCCGTACTGAGCTCCTTGATTCGGCCGGCCTAAAAATCGACACGTTTTAAAGTCTTTAGGCGAGCCTAAATCCTATGACGTACGATGGCGCTCGATCGGACATGACACGGCGTGACTCACTCAAGTACGGCGGCCTCGTCGTCGGTACCGGGATTCTCTCCGGGTGTGCGGGATCCGACGGCGACTCGACGTCGGGGACGACCGACGAGGAATCGAACGAGTCGGCGACCGACGACGAGGGCGCTGACGACTCCTATTCGGTCGAGATGGCGCCCGTCGGGGAGCTCTCTTTCGACGCGCCCCCGGAACGCGTGACGGCGTACTTCCCCGGGTACACCGACATGTGCGTCGCTCTCGGCGTCGAAGATTCGCTGGTGGCGATGGCGGAAAACTCCCGGTTCCACAGCCACCACTTCGAGGAACTCGACGGCGTCGACGCCGTAGACGTTCCGGACATCGTCGACGACGACGGCATCGACAAGGAGATCTTCTACGAACTCGACAGCGACCTCCACCTGATCGATCCCGAGTGGTTGGTCAACAACGGCTTCTTCGGGCTGGATCGCGACGACGTCGAGGAGATCCGCGAGAACGTCGCCCCGTTCTTCGGGAACACGGTGTTCAGGCGCACCGACAGCTGGCACGACTACCGCTACTACACCCTGTACGAGACGTTCGCGAAGGTCGCGGAGGTGTACCAGCGCGAGGAGCGCTACGAGGCGTTCGAGGCGTTCCACGACGAGTACGTCGCCGAGGTGGAGTCCCGGCTCCCGCCGGTCGACGACCGTCCGACCGCGCTCCTGACCTACGGTGCGGGCGACGAGCCCGAGGAGTTCTCTCCCTATCGGCTCTCCGATCGCGGAACGAACAACAAGCAGTGGCACGACCTCGGCGTCGAGGACGCGCTCGCCGGAACGGGCATCGACGGGCTCTCGACGAGCGATCGGGGGACCATCGACTACGAGACGATGCTGGACGTCGACCCCGACGCGATCCTCGTCCGAAGCGACACGATCCGCACCGCCGACGAGTTCGAGGAGACGGTGCTCGCGTACATGCGCGACCACGACGTCGCGAGCGAACTCACCGCCGTTCAGGAGGGTCGCGTCGTCCGGGGCGGCCCGATCTACCAGGGGCCGCTCGTCCACCTGTTCACGCTGGAAGCCGGCGCGCAGGACCTGTATCCCGAGGAGTTCGGCGACGAACAGCTGTTCGACCGCGACCGCGTCGCGGCGATCGTCTCGGGCGAGTTCTGATGGCTCCAACCGAGTGGGACGTCGCGGTCGTCGGCGGGGGTCCGGCGGGCTGCTCCGCAGGGGTGTTCACCTCGCGAGACGGGCTCGACACCGTCGTCTTCGACCGCGGTCGGTCGTCGATCAAACGGTGTGCACACTTGGAGAACTACCTCGGATTCCCCGCCGGGATCGACGTCGACACGTTCTACGGACTGATGCACGACCACGCCGAGGCGGCCGGGTGCGCGATCGTCGACGACCTCGTGGAGTCTGTCACCGAAACGACCGACGGGCGGTTCCGCGTCGAGCCGCAGGAGGGCGACCCGGTCACCGCCGAGCGCGTCGTCGCCGCCACGCGCTACGACGCCGAGTACCTCCGGGACCTCGACGACGGCGGCGCGATGTTCGAGACGTACGAACACGACGGCGAGGAACACGAGCGGTTCGACCGCGAGTACCCGGACCGCGACGGGACGACCCCGATCGACGGCCTCTACGTCGCCTCTCCGTCCGACGAAGCTGACACGCAGGCGATCATGGCGGCCGGGCGGGGCGCGCGTGTCGCACACCGCGTCGTCGCCGACGCCCGCGTCGACGACGGCTGGTGGGACGAGGTCGCCGAGGGCGTCGACTGGATGCGTCGCGAGGCGAGCCTCGACGAGGAGTGGGCGGACCGCGAGCGGTGGACCGAGTGGTTCGACGAGTACTACGGCGACGACGCCCCGATTGACCCCGACTCGGAGCGGTTCGAGCGGGTCCGTGAGACCTACATCGACGAGCAGCTATCCACGTACCTTTCGCCGGAGGCCATCCACGAACGGTCGCACGCGGGT